>JBGSVR010000624.1:0-1536 GCA_041752855.1 Thermosynechococcaceae cyanobacterium | reverse complement strand
GCGGCGATCGCCCTCGTTGAGCAAAACACCGACGGCACCCTCGACCCGCTAGTGCATCGGGTATTGGTCGTCATTGAACCAGATTGGCATCATGGCGTGATTGGCATTGTGGCCTCACGGCTTGTGGAGCGTTTCGGCGTTCCGGTATTTATTGGCACCTATGAAGACGATACCCAGACTCTGATTCGCGGCTCTGCCCGCAGTATTCCTGAGTTTGATGTGTTTGAAGCCCTACATTTCTGTGGCGATCTGCTAGGTCGATTTGGGGGGCATCGGGCTGCGGGGGGCTTTACCCTAGCGGCGGAAAATTTGGAGACGCTGCGATCGCGTCTCAGTGAGTTTGCTCACCAGCATCTTAAGCCAGAGCATCTTAAGCCTTTGGTAAATATAGATGTCCAAGCAAGATTTACCGACATTACTCAAGAACTCTATCAGCAGATGGATCGCCTCCAGCCCTGTGGCATTGGCAACCCAGAACCTGTGTTTTGGAGTGCAAATGTGAAGGTCTTAGATCAGCGCATTGTGGGGCAGAGTCATCTTAAAGTGACCTTGAGCCAAGACATTGAAACCCAAGATGGCGGCGGCACTGCCTTTACGGCGATCGCCTGGCGCTGGGCAGAATACTTTCCGTTGCCTGAGCGTATTGATATAGCCTATCGACTGCGAGAAAATACCTGGAACGGTCAGACTGCGCTAGAGCTAGAGCTGATGGGTGTGCGCCCTGCCGATGTTTCTACAGTGGCACCCTTGCCCCAAAAAGCAGAACCTAAAGCAGCCTTGAGTGAAAACGCGGCTGCGGTGGGGCGATCGCCCTTACTACCCGAAGTGGAGCCAAAGCTAAAGTACCCAGAGCCGCCCAAGGTCAATATTTCAGGCATTAGCTGGCATCCGTTAAAAACGCTAGAGGCGGTGATGCCTCAGCTTGTAGGCAATGTTTTAATTTATGGTTATCAACGCCCTTACGTTTCGGCTCAATCTCTAGCCGGAGAACTCACCTACGATCGACCACGCGGTCAATGTGCAACGGTTTTGCTATGGACTTTGCCGCCTTCTTGGACGCATCTCCGCTGGCTGCTGGCCTTAGCCAAACCTGAAGCCGTCTATGTACGCAATGGCTTACCCAAACTACCCGATGCGGGGACACTCCGATCGCAATTATCCTTTGAAATTGTCAAAAACCCTGATGCCCCTCTCAATCTGCTCGACCTAGGACAGCAGTGGTGGGTTGCGCCTAGCACCTTAATTGCGGCACTTCGAGACATAAAATATTCCTGCCCTAGTTTTGGCGAAACCGCCTCTCTAGAGCAGGAACTTCAGCGACTTCAGCGCTGGTACAATTGCCCAGCCGAGCGGCTGGCGACGCTGCCTTAGAGGTTGCCGCCGCGAAATGCTAAGAGAAACACAACAGCAGGGCCAGCAATCACAATCATTGCCAGCATGGTGAGCTGAAAAATAACTTCAAAGTTAATGGTCGAAAAGACATTTAGAAAATCAAACATTCCGGCAACTAACATCGTTCGTCCTTCCAGGATGGGT
>JBGSVR010000623.1:0-12358 GCA_041752855.1 Thermosynechococcaceae cyanobacterium | reverse complement strand
CGTTAGTTCTTGCCAGCGCTGCTGCACCGTGGGCTGCTGCCACATCGCCGTATTCATCGCTGGAGCCACCAAAATAGGGCAGGTTGAGGCCAGTACCGTATTGGTCAATAAATTATCTGCTAACCCCAGCGCCAGTTTGCTCAGCGTATTTGCCGTGAGCGGCGCAATTAAAAACACATCCGCCCATTCGCCAAGCTGAATGTGAAGCGGACGTTCGTGTACCGCTGCCCAAAAAGATTCATCGGTATAAACCGGATGACGGCTGAGGGTTGTGATTGTGAGTGGCGTAATAAACTGCTGGGCGGCGCTGGTCAAGATGGCTCGTACTTCTGCGCCAGCCTTTGCCAACGTAGAAATGACTTCACAGATTTTATAGGCCGCCACGCCACCGCCAATGCCCACTAAAACCCGCTTGCCCGTCAGCAAACCGTTCATCGTGACTTAGTTCCTTTAACCCATTGGCAGGGGTTAGGATTCATCAAAAGCTTCTAAATCTAGTAGGTACAGATATGGCTCAACCAGTTCGGGGCGCTGAAAGGCAAGGGCGCGCAGAAGATGCCAGTCGTTGAGCGCTTCAAAGGGAGTACCGTAATCATCCTCTTCTAGGCGTAGCGCAAGGTTGGAAACATCAGTTTCTGTCAGAGTGGCGATATCGGGATGATTGACTTGCGTTGCATTCATAGCATCTGCCCTCTAAACCGGATCATAAGGCTGTACATTCAAACCCTACTAAAGTCATCATACCCCTAGGTTCCTGAAGATCTTCACTTTCTAGAATTTGTTAGCCGCTTAAGGCACCACTCGCCTCAAACCACTACACTTTTTAAGCATTTGGAAGGTTTCCCTTATGATTAAGGTTTCTAACTATTGCGTCACTTTGCCCTTTTCGCAGACAATGGCTGTCAGAATTTTCTATATTAATTTCGGTTACGTTCATTTATCAGCTTTGGGAGTTGACTGATGCGGCAGGTTAATTTCTCGATTATTTTTGTGATTTGCTTGGCTCTCGTTTTATTTGGCATTGAAAATACTCAACTTGTCGGCATCAAAATCATTGAGGGGATTGAGTTTAAGGCACCGCTCTCCATTGAGCTAATCTTAGCGATGGGCATTGGGGCAGTATTGGCCTGGGTTTTTAGCGTCTGGACCAGGCTTCAGTCTGTGTTGGGCACGAAGCAAGACTTAGAAGAGCGAGATCAGCAAATTGAGGTTTTAGAGGCAGATATTGAGCGCTATAAAGCCGAAATTGAAGAGCAGCAGCGTCTTTTGCCGAGCGCTAAAATGACGATTGATGCTTAGGATTGTGGATTAAATAACCTCAACTTTGACCCTCTCCCCCAGCCCCTCTCCCAAGGCGGGAGAGGGGAGTAAGAATCTTGTTCCCCTTCTCCCGCCCTGGGAGAAGGGGTTAGGGGATGAGGGAGTGCAAAGCGCGTCGCTGCAAAGCAATTCTCTAGGTTATTTAATCCACGATCCTTAGTAATCCTTAGCTGTCCTTGTCCCATCGGCTCAACCCTGGGTTCTCCTTATGAGTCATTCCTTTGCAGATGATGCGATCGCCCTTCTTATTGACTTAGCGCAGCGTGGCGAGATTGATCCTTGGGACGTTAATGTGGTCGAGGTATTTGATCGGTTTTTGAGTGAGCTGACGCTTAAGAGTTCTCAAGACTTAGCCACCTCTGGTCAGGCATTTCTGTACGCCTCCATGCTGATTTTGCTCAAGGCGGAATCTTTAGCAGGTTTAGATCCGGCTGAAGATTTGGCAGAAGAATCCTTTGAGTTTCTAGACGAGGATGTAGAGTTTGTGACGGGCACTCTGCCGCTTAACCTAGAGCGACGGCTGCATCGTCGCCCCGTGGCGCACCCGTTCCCAAGGCGGCGCGTCACGCTAGGCGAATTGATTCAGCAGCTAGAGCTAATTGCCGTTGCGGTAGATCGTCAGTCTCGTCAGGGCAAAACCAAAAAAGTGGTGCGACCGACGCGCGCCCAGTCCATAAAGGCTATTTCTCAGCTCTCCCATGCCGAGAACATGACGGAGGTGGCAGGAGAGCTAGAGCAAATCTTAGCGGATACCTGTCTGGGTGAGCATTGGCTAGACTTTGAGGCATTGCTACAAATCAAAAATGATCGGGTAGGGTTATTTTGGGCACTGCTGCTGCTGAGCGCCCAAAGCAAAATTGAGCTAGAGCAGAAAGAGTTTTATCAAGACATTCGGCTTCGGCCTTTTCAGCCCATCAAAGAGGCTGAGCTACCCATTTTTAACTCGGCGGCTTCTTAAGCGATATGAAACTCCAACGGATAAGGCAGCTTACAGTCAGCAGCATCCTGATACTGGTCGTGATCAGCAGTGGCATGATGTGGGCAGCACCTAACGCCCTTGCAACCTTTACCCAACACGAAGAAAAGCCTGGACAAATTTTATTTAAGGCAAAGCAAACCTTGCCCGATCAAGAGGGCTATTCCTGGCAGGTAATTGTTTTTCGGCAGGTTTATCCAGGTCGCCAAGACGACGTTTATCTGCGCTTAGTGGGCTTTCCTGGGATGGTTGCCATTGCCCATGACCAACCCCTAGTGCTGCAAAATAAAAAAGGGGACTCATTCTTGGCGCAGCCCGACCCTGGCGAATTGACCAAAAATCGGATTTCGCCCGATTTTCATGTGGGTCAGTACCGCTTAGAAGAACTTGTCGCGCAGCTTAACCCTACGGTAGATTGGCAGGCTGTGATTCCCACCCAAAACCAAAAGGGACGGATGATCAACATTCCTAGCACCCTAATTCAAGAATGGCAGATTACTGCCTCAATGGGTGCGCCAAAGGGTTAGCCCATAAGTTAGCCCACAACTAATAGGCATGAGGGACAAAAAACTGCTCATTGAGCGGTGGACGCACGTAGTCTTCCGCAGGTCTGCGGGGTGGTAGCTCCAGGGGTTCTGGGGTCATATCCACGTAGGGGATTTTGCTCAGCACATGTCTAATGCAGTTGAGGCGAGCGCGTTTTTTATCGTCGGCTTCAACGGTAAACCAGGGTGCTTCTGGAATATTGGTGTGGGCAAACATCGTGTCCTTTGCCTTGGAATACTCTACCCAGCGATCGCGCGATTCTAGATCCATGGGGCTAAGCTTCCAGCGACGCATGGGGTCTGTGGTGCGAGACTGAAACCGCCGCTCTTGTTCTTCATCGCTGACCGAGAACCAGTATTTCAGCAAAATAATGCCGGAGCGCACCAGCATCCGCTCAAATTCGGGGCAGGTTTGCATAAACTCTTGATACTGCTCATCGGTACAAAAGCCCATGACGTGTTCGACCCCAGCGCGGTTGTACCAGCTTCGGTCAAAGCAAACAATTTCGCCTGCGCCAGGGAGATGGGGCACATAGCGCTGGAAGTACCACTGGGTTTTCTCGCGATCGCTGGGCGTTCCCAAAGCCACAACTCGGCAACCCCTTGGATTGAGCGGTTCGGTAATGCGCTTGATGGTGCCGCCCTTGCCCGCAGCATCACGGCCTTCAAAGATCATCACAATGCGGCAGCCTGTGTGCTTTACCCAATACTGCATTTTGACCAACTCTGACTGAAGGCGCAGCAGCTCAGCATCGTAAAACTTACTGCTGATTTTTTTTGCGGATTCGCTTTCTTCAAACTCGTCGTAGCTAATAAATTTTTTAGCCTTTTCTTTTTTGTGCTTTTTATCTTTCTTTGAAACTTTCTCGGAGGGTTCTGTTCCGTTGTTAATCTCGGTTGTCATAGTCTGTTCTCCAAACGTTCGGGTGAGCTGTTCTTTACAATGCTTGCCCTCGTGAACATCAGATCAAAATCAAAATCTGAGAGTGTAGCCTACTGTAGGACGGTTTTCTGAGGTGAATCTGTCATTTCAGTCACTTCTCTACTGAAGCACTCTCAGCAACGGCAGCAGTAATGTGACGTAAAAATATACAAGGGGAGCCGTAAACACATAGCTATCGGCACGGTCTAAAATGCCGCCGTGTCCAGGAATCAACTGACCCGAATCTTTAACGCCAGCGTCGCGCTTCATCATAGATTCTGTTAAGTCACCCAGTAGGCTCGTCACGCCAATTAGCAGCCCTAAAATAGCGCCGCTCAAAAGCCAGTAGGGCCAGTGGAGCGCCCAGGCTCCGGCGATCGCCACGCCAGCACTGCCCACCACGCCAAACATTGCCCCTTCCACCGTTTTCTTAGGGCTAATGTCAGAGAGCCGCGTTTTGCCAAATAGCCTGCCGACCGTATAGGCTCCAATATCTGCCGCCCAGATGCAAAAAAAGGCCAGCAGCGTAACGCTTAGACCTGTTGGCATACTGCTAAACGTAGGCCAAGCACTAGGCCAGTAGCCTTCTAGCGGAGATTGGGTTGCCTGAGTGCTTTCTAAAAGCCGTAGCCGGATCCAGTAGCTGGGGAGATAGCCGGCATACAGTAGCCCTAGCACCGAGCTGGCAATTCCGGCAATGGTAGAGAGCTTCGGCAAAAAGATGGGGTAAAAGCAGATGAGCGTTGCGGCAATGGGCAACACCGCATCCGCCAGCCCTGGGTTTTCTAAATATACAGAGGCCGCTGACAAAATCAGCATGACCTGACTGACGGCTAGCGTGGTTTTTCGTGCAGGTGCAATACCCTTCGCCTTCACCAAGTCAAAATATTCGGTCTGACCCAAATAAACCAAAATGCAAAATCCAGCCGTGAAATACCACCCCCCCAGCACAGTTACTGCAAGTGCAAGGGTAATGGCAATCACTCCACTGACGATCCGCAACCAAGGCATACCGACACACTAAGGCCGTTTAAAACTTAGAACCAAAACTTAAATCTGCCGCAAGCTAATGCGATCGCCGCTGGCTGCATGGGTACCATAGACCAAGACCATACCACGGAAAACGTGCTGCCGGATACTACTCAAGCGAGTAGCCAGAGCCGATTCTACCTGAAAAATAGCGAGAAAAGTAAAATTTAGCGCTAGATCTAGCGCTAAGGGTTTTTAGCAAAGACTCTATTTTTTACTCACACTCCATCTTACAATGATTAATAGGCTGCTTTAATATCTTATTTGCGCGAATAATATGAGCTTAAATGTCTCCGTTATGGAGCTTTCGGGGGTGTTTGATGGCACAAAAGCGAGTGCCTTTCATGGCGAGATCCGCCAAGCGCTAGACAGTGGTGCAGACGCTATACTGGCAGACTGTCAAGACTTAGGTTTTATGGATAGTTCTGGATTAGGCGCAATGATTGTAGCCTTAAAGATGGTCAGAGCTGCCGGAAAAAAGCTTTATGTTTGTGCCATTAATAAGCAAGTTGGCATGTTGTTTGACCTAACAGACACGCGTAGAATTTTCCCTATTTTTGCTAATCGTGCTGACTTTGAGCAGCAGATTTTAGGGGTTCAGAAACCCTAAGAAAACCGAATTTTTACTAAAGAAAAGTCATCAATAAATCCGTCACATTGCGCATCTTTCTGAATATCGTGGAAAAAATCAGAGAGCTGTGTAGCGTGATGACGCGGATTATTTTGCATGAGTGACTGTAAGGAGCTGAGTCCCCAAATTTCACCATCGGGCTGATGGACTTCATACACGCCATCACTGAACAAATATAGGGTGCTATGAGTTGAGATATCGCAGGTTGCGCTTTCGTACTCTTCGTCTGGAAATAGACCAATGGGGAAGCCCTGGGTTTTCAGCGCCTGTCCTTGATTAGACTCAGACCACAGCAGCGCAGGCGGATGTCCGGCACTCGAAAATTTTAGGGTTTGCGTAGGGCGATGATACACGCCGTACCACATCGTGAAGTATTTATCACCATGCTGAGACATCTGAAACCCTCGGTTAAGCGCGGCTAATACTTCAGCCGGCTCGTCGTAGTGGACGCCAGACAGAGACTGCGATCGCAGCAAATTCAAAATTGAAACCGATGGCAGCGCCGCCCCAAGGCCATGACCCGATACATCTAGCAGGTAAATGACAAGGCTTTCGGGATTTAGCCAAAAATAGTCAAAGCAATCGCCCCCCAATTGGCTAGACGGTAAAAACAGCGACTCAATGTGGAGCGGCGTTTCCATAGGAGCTGGCAAAATTGAGCGCACATAGCTCGCCGCCTCTGATAGTTCTGCCTCTAAAACCTGCTTTTGAGCCTGTAGATCTTGATTGAGCTGATGAAGCCTAAGACCTGCCCTCACCCTCGCCTTCAGCTCATTCATGTCAATCGGCTTTGCGAGAAACTCGTCCGCGCCCGCATTGAGGCCCTCGATGCGATCTTCTAAATCAACCCGCGAGGTCAGCAGTACAAAAAACGTCGTGCAGAGCTTTTCGCTACTTTTAACAAAGCGACACACCTCTAGCCCATCGGTAATAGGCATAAGCCAGTCGCAGATAATCAGCGCAGGCTGCATCGCAGCGGCTTTTTGAATTCCCTCTTGTCCATCTTGAGCCGTGTCTACGGTATAGCCCTGCTGCTCTAGAATGCGTCTGAGCATCAACTTTGTGACCGGATCGTCATCAATAATTAAAATTGAATACATGATTTTGTTTAACGAATGCCGCACTAAAAGCAGCGCGATCTAACACGCATGAGATTTTATTAGTTTGAGCATTTTTTAGGCTAACCCATCAAACTATGGGCTTAAACATTAAGTTATCAAATGCTCATATAGAACACTCTAGAACTCGTTTTCCTGTCAATCTTGTCCTAACCTTATACCAATGCAAGGATCTGCCTTACGCTGGGTAAAATAAATTACCAGTCAACACCATCTACATACCCTAGCTAAAATTTTTACTTTAAGACTGACTAAATTTCTACAATATCTCTATATCAGCCGTATTCAAAGCTAAATGGCGCACAGAGGGCTTAAGTGTAGCGTCAGCCCATGTAACCTCATGATAAGTACAAATCCGTGCTAAAAACTAAGCGTATTCACGTCAGTACAGACCTTAGCGAACTATCCAAGGTTCTGGACTGGTTTCAAGGGTTACATCAAGAGTCGGTTAATGCAGAAGACTGGATGCAGTGTCAAATTGCGCTGGCGGAAGGTTTTACCAACGTGGTTAGACATGCTCATCAATCTTTACCCCCTCAAACGCTAGTTGAAATTGATCTCAATTTTTACCCTAACCACATTGAGATGCAGATCTGGGACAGTGGCCCACCCTTTAGCCTGATGGAGCAGATTGGTCGGCATACGGCTTCAATCACGGATGCATCGACTTCTGGGCGGGGACTAATGCTGCTCCAAAAAATTGCGAATGAACTAGACTACAAACGCGTTGATAAGACTCGCAACTGTCTGTCTCTTATTAAGCGACGCTCATCAACCAGTTGAGAATGGATTTGATGGGGTATTGTCTTAGCGAATAAGCTGCTTGCGCTGATATCCATTCATCGCAGACTGGGTGCGGCATAATGAAAAAGCAGTCGGCTAGGTGAGATATCTCGAAGCCGGATTGCCGTGACGCGATCGCCTTGAGTCTGAATGTCTAGGGCGCACAGCGAGATTTGTACAGCGAGATTCAGTAAGCGAGCAACATCGGCATGACGAACACGACAACAGCCCATCCCCCACAAAGCGCAATGGCGGCAGATAAGCGCGGCATTCCGGTCACAATTATTACGGGGTTTTTAGGAAGCGGAAAGACGACGCTTTTGAACCATATATTGAGCAATCAAGACGGCATCAAGACGGCTGTTTTGGTCAACGAGTTTGGCGAAATTGGCATTGACAACGAGCTGTTGATCACCACGGGCGAAGACATGGTGGAGCTGAGCAATGGCTGTATCTGCTGCACCATTAATAATGACTTGGTAGAGGCCGTCTATAAGGTGCTAGAGCGCCCTGAGAAGGTCGATTATTTGGTGGTTGAAACGACAGGGTTAGCAGATCCGCTGCCTGTGGCGCTAACGTTTTTGGGCACGGATTTGCGCGATTTGACGCGGCTTGACTCGATTGTGACGGTCGTAGATGCTGACAACTTCAGCCTTGATTTGTTTAACAGTCAGGCGGCAGAAAACCAGATTGCCTATGCCGATATTATTATGCTCAATAAGGCAGACTTGGTCGATGAAGCCGACTTAGATCTGCTAGAAGTGCGGCTGCGGGATATGCGCCCAGGGGCGCGGCTTTTGAGGAGCGTGAAGGGTGCGGTGCCGCTGCCGCTCATTTTGAGCGTTGGGCTATTTGAGACGGATCAATACTTTAAGCCAGAGGGCGCACCAGAGGCTGAAGCGGCGCATGACCACGAGCATCATGACCATAAATCTCATCACCACGCCCATGAAGATCACCATGATCACAGCGCCTGCGATCATGAGCATGACCACTGTGAACACGATCATGACCACCACGCCCATGATCACAGCAACCATTTAGAAGTGGATGGGTTTACGTCGCTGTCTTTTGAGAGCGATCGCCCCTTCTCAGTGCGCAAGTTCCAGAATTTCTTAGACAATGAAATGCCTGTGACGGTCTTTCGTGCCAAGGGGCTACTTTGGTTTGACGAAAGCCCGAAGCGTCATGTGTTTCACCTGAGCGGCAAGCGGTTTTCTTTAGATGATGATGAGTGGAAAGGCGCACCTAAAAACCAGCTCGTGCTGATTGGGCAAAATTTAGACCATGATAAGCTGCGATCGCAGATTGAAAGCTGCCTTGCCGTGGTTTCAACCAGCCGAGGCAAAGGGTTTGGCAAAAAATAAGTTCATTGAGAGATTTCATGAAGGTAGCCGTATTTAGCTCTAAATCCTATGATCGTCAGTTTTTAGAAGCCGAAAATTTGGCTCATGGTCATGAACTAACCTTTTTTGAACCCCGCTTAACCCACGAAACAGCATCTCTGGCAGCAGGCTACGCAGCAATTTGCGTGTTTATCAATGACACCCTGGATGGCGAGACGTTAAGGGCGATCGCCGCCCACGGGGTTAAGCTGATTGCGCTGCGATCGGCAGGGTTTAATCATGTAGATCTGAAGATTGCAGCACAACTAGGGCTAATGGTCGTGCGGGTGCCAGCCTACTCCCCTTACGCTGTGGCAGAACATGCCACAGCGCTAATTTTGGCACTGAACCGCAAAATCTACCGCGCCTACAATCGAGTGCGTGATGATAATTTTGCCTTAGAGGGGCTGCTGGGCTTTGACCTTCATGGTTCGACGGTAGGGATTGTAGGCACAGGTAAAGTGGGTCAGTGTTTTGCCCAAATTATGCACGGATTTGGATGTCGGCTGTTAGCCTATGACCCATACCCCAATGAGGTTTGTCAACAGTTAGGGGTTGTTTATGTGGATCTACCTGCGCTGTTAGCTGCGTCAGATATTGTGTCACTGCATTGTCCGCTCACACCCGCCAATCATCATTTAATCAATGCAGAATCTTTAGGGCAAATGAAGCCTGGAGTCATGCTGATTAATACGAGTCGTGGTGCGCTGCTGGATACCACTGCGGTGATTGAGGGCATCAAGGCTCGAAAGGTGGGCTACCTGGGGATTGACGTCTATGAACAAGAAGAAGCGCTCTTTTTTGAAGATTTATCAAACACTGTAATTCAGGACGATACGTTTCAGCTTTTGCAGTCGTTTCCGAATGTTCTGATTACGGCTCACCAGGCGTTTTTTACCCGTGATGCGCTTAAAAACATCGCCGAAACTACTCTGGCTAACATCACAGCGTTTGCTGAGGGGCAACCTTGCGTCAATCAAATTTCTAATTAAGTTTCCAATCAAATTTCTTAAGAGCAACCTCATTAAGACGGCAGGGTTAGCCTTTTGGATACGATCGCCGAGAGTGCCCGACATAAAGCTGGCGGGGTCGGTCAATGCCGTGAGAATCTTCGGTTAGCTCTAGCCAATGGCTAATCCAACCAGCGGTACGGGCAAGGGCAAAAATGGCGGTAAACATGTTGGTGGGTAAACCCATTGCCCGCAGCAGAATGCCAGAGTAAAAATCAACGTTGGGGTAGAGCTTTCGCGCCACAAAATATTCATCTTTGAGGGCAATTTGCTCTAGCTCCATAGCAATATCTAGCAGCGGATCGTCAATACCCAGATGCTCTAAAACATCCTTTGCCATGCGCTGAATAACCCGCGCGCGCGGGTCAAAATTTTTATAAACCCGATGCCCAAACCCCATCAGCAAAAAGGGGTCGTTTTTATCCTTCGCCCGGGCGATCGCCTTGGGGATATTCTGAACGCTGCCAATTTCCTTCAGCATTCGGATGACGGCTTCATTGGCTCCGCCGTGGGCAGGTCCCCAAAGACTAGCAATGCCAGCGGCAACACAGGCGATCGGATTGGCTCCAGAGGAGGCCGCTAGGCGCACGGTTGAGGTAGAAGCATTTTGCTCATGGTCGGCGTGGAGCAGAAAGATCAGATCCATCGCTTTAGCTAAGACCGGATCAACGACATACAGCTCACTGGGCACCCCAAACAGCATTTGCAGAAAATTGCCCGAATATCCAAAGCTATTCCACGGATAGCGGATGGGACGACCCATGCTGTAGGTATAGCTGGCAGCGGCAATGGTGGGCATTTTTGCCACCAGACGAATGGCTGCCCGCACGCGGCGATCGCGATCTTTTAGGTCAATATCATCATGATAAAAGGCAGACAGTGCCCCCACCACGCCGACCATAATTGCCATCGGGTGGGCATCTCGCCGAAACCCTCTAAAAAAGTTCAGCACCTGCTCGTGTAGCAGGGTGTGGTTACGAATTTCATTTTCAAACTGCTCGGCTTCTTGAGGGTTGGGCAGTTCCCCAAACATCAGCAAATGAGACACTTCTAAAAAATTGCTGTGCTCTGCTAGCTCTTCAATGGGGTATCCGCGATACAGCAGCACGCCTGCTTCGCCATCAATAAAGGTAATGGCGCTTTTGCAAGAGGCCGTTGAGCGAAAGCCTGGGTCGTAGGCCAGCAGGTCATGCTTGGCATACATCTGCTGAATATCTACGGCATTGGGTCCCAGGGTGCCTTCTAAAATGGGCAGTTGAGCCTCGCCGCCTGCATCGGTGATGGTGACTTTGTAGGGTGGGGTGCGGACTCTTGGTGCGTAGCTATCGCTCATTAGACAGTTACCCTATTTTTAAACCTAATTGGAAACCTGCCCTTTATTCTAATGTCAAGCTCTAGCGCCAAGCTAAGTAAGGCAGTTTTGTAGCAGCTTCTCGAATGGAATCAACCCCCGCTAAAAGCTGACCGCAGGCATCCCAAGTGCCTGCGAGCAAGGTTTGGCGTGGCCCATCGCCCATCATGACAGGTATAGAGACGTTGTCGTACTTCACCTGCATGGTTTCTAAGTCAACGGTAAGCGACGCTTGAGGATTATGTTGCAGGTGCTGCTGAAGCTTAGTAATAGCATCAGCCTCTGCCATGATGCAGGGAATACCGAGCATGACGCAGTTGCCAAAGAAGATTTCGGCAAAGCTTTCGCCCACGATCGCACCGATACCCCAACGGGCGATCGCCTGGGGTGCGTGTTCGCGCGAGGAGCCACAGCCAAAGTTATTGTTGACGACTAAAATAGTTGCGCCTTGATACTGAGGTAAATCGAAGGGGTGTTGGCCTTGGGCGGCGGTGCGATCGTCGGTAAAGACCTGCTCGCCTAGCCCATCAAAGGTAATACTTTTGAGAAACCGCGCTGGAATAATGCGATCGGTGTCTACGTCGTTGCCGACTAGGGGGATGCCTGTGCCTGTGATGGCCTGAATTTCGCTACCCATTAAACTTCAACCCTTAACCTTCGATACTGGTCGGATGGCCACTTTAGAATGCATAGATATTACTGCGTCTTAATTCTATTCCAAAAGTCAATAGCTCCATCAGCTATCAACGATTCTGTAATCTTCAACGTTTGCATAAGGATTTAAACAGGATGGCTACTTTAACAATTTGTTTGCCGGATGACAAACACAACCGTCTTAAGGCGTTAGCGCTATCTAAAGGTATGAGTGTTAATAAGTTGGTAGAAGAGCTTTCAACCATTGCCCTGACTGAGTTTGATGCGTACACAAGGTTTAAGGTGATGGCTGCGATGGGTAATGCTGAGGAAGGGCTTGAACTGTTAAACAAACTAGATGATTTGACGGGATAAAGCATCAAATGGATGGAGCTAAGGCTTCATGGAGCAAGGACTCTACCAAGCGGCGGCTGTTGGATTGAGTGGTGCTGAGTTGGGCTTCTGGGCGATCGCATAGCCCCATCAGTTCGTCTACTTTTTCAACAATGCGATGTTCTGGTTCTAAGTTAGTTTGTGCTTGTTAAAATGGGAAAGTAAGGCAGAGTTCAGGAGCAGAAAGCGATGAAAGAGCGCAAAGCCCGAACAACCTCAGGGGACAAAACCATCTGCCTGCCGATGCCTGCGAATCAGGATT
>JBGSVR010000622.1:0-5784 GCA_041752855.1 Thermosynechococcaceae cyanobacterium | reverse complement strand
CGGCAGCTTTACCACCTGGATTGGCGATCCGGTCAAAAACCGCGCCTGGGATCTGCTCACCGAAGCACGACAGACCCTAGCCAATCACCCTGAAGCCACAGAAGAAGCCAACCCTGCCGCCTGGGAAGCCCTTTACGCCGCTGAAGGGTCGGATTGGTTTTGGTGGTTTGGGGAAGGACATTCTTCTAACCAAGATGCCATCTTTGATCTGCTGTTTCGAGAACATCTGTCTGCAATCTATAGCGCCCTCGGCGAAACGCCTCCCGAAGGGCTGCACCACCCCTTAGAGCGCCACGAAGAAAAGCAAGATCACCGTCCTCAGAGCTTTATTCACCCCATCATTAACGGGATGGGCGATGAACAAGATTGGGATCACGCCGGACGCATTACGGTGGCGGGGGCGCGGGGCACCATGCACCGCAGCAGCCCCATTCAGCGACTGTGGTATGGCCTAGATCACCTCAACTTCTATTTCCGCTTTGATTTTCAGGCTGGCAAACAGCTTGGGACAGACATTCCACCAGAGCTGCATCTGTTTTGGTACTACCCTGGTCAGACGATGCACAACAGTCCCATGCCCCTAGCCGGACTGCCACAGACTGCCCCCATGAACTACAACTTCCGCCATCACGTTGGGGTTAATTTAGTGAATGGCGCAGTTTGGATGGAGGAAGCAGGAGACTATCAGCAGTGGGAGGGGCGATCGCACCGAGTCCAGATGGGTCTGAAGGACTGTCTTGAAATTGCCGTGCCCTGGTCTGACCTGCATGTTCAGCCGGACTGGCCGTTAGAGGTGTTGGCGGTTTTATCCCACGATGGTCAGTTTGTAGAATACCTACCAGAGGATGCACTGATACCGTTTCAGGTGCCATAATTTTGGGAGTTTACGGTCTTAATTTATGATGCCTTGGAATCTTCCTGCGGCTTTTGTGGGTGTCTCAGCGGCTTTAGTGGCGATAAACCTTGCGCCTGCTGTGGCATTAAGCAGCGCTGAAGTAAACAAAATTGCCCGAAGCGTGACGGTTCGCATTACGAGTGCAAGTGGGTCAGGGTCAGGGGTACTGATTCGCAGAGCGGGTAAAATCTACACGCTGCTGACGGCGGCTCATGTTCTCTCAAATAAAACCGCCGTCTATGAGGTGATGACGCCCGATGCTGAGCGCTATGTTCTAGACCGAACCTCTATTAAGACGCATACTCAGGCAGACTTGGCGATCGCCCAGTTTACCAGCAGCCAATCCTATGGGGTAGTAAAAATCAGCAGCGCTGAAAAGATTGTAGAGGGCACACCCAGCTATGTGGCAGGATTTCCAGGCAAAACAACTGCCATGACAGATTCTGTCTACAATTTCACAAAGGGCGAGATTACCGCTGCGCCCGCACAGCCGTTTAAGGATGGCTACGGACTGGTCTACACCAACACCACGCTACCAGGGATGAGCGGTGGCCCTATTTTTAATAGCGAAGGTGCCTTGATTGGCATTCATGGACGCGCAGATGCCAAGACAGAACTTCAAGATCAGCAGCTCAACCCCCAAATTTATGTCAAATCTGGCGTAAACCTAGGAATTCCGGTCAGCGCGATATTTAGCTTGATGCCCAAGGAAAAGCTCACCATTGCCGCTGCTGCTTCATCCGCCACAGTCAATTCAGCGCAAGATCGATCCCTCATTAATGACTTGATGCTGCAATCTAACTTTAAGCTGCGACAAAATGACGTAGTGGGGGCGATCTCCGCCCTAGATCAAGTGGTGCGTCTAGACCCCAATAACATTGAGGCATTTAATGAGCGCGGCTCTTTGTATATGATGCGGCGTGATTTTTTAGCGGCAGTGGCAGACTTTCGGCAAACGGTACAGCTCGATCCTAATTTTGCGGGGGGCTATTACAACCAGGGTGTTGCCTATCTTCGCAGCGGTAGCCCTCGTGAAGCGCAAGCCAATTTTAAAAAGGCGGCTGAGCTATTTAAGGCGCTAGGTAACAATAAAATGTACCGAAAGACTCTAGAAGAGCTTAAGGGGTTTTAGCCTAACGGTTCACGACCAGAACCGCGATTTACACCGATTGCGTATCTTGGGTTTGCTCTCGAATAACGGCGATCTAGTTATCGTCGTCTACAGCAGCCTCTAGTGCTTATCATCTGAAACGCTTCGGGATGCGAAATGCACAGGAGACACACTCCAAGCAATATGATCCCATTTAGGGAATTTATTGTTATATTTATTTTAGGGAGCGATGTAACAGGGTGTGCGGCGTGAATGAGATAAAACAGCAGCATGAGAGTGATTGCACAAAGTACGCTGCGTAAGTTTTGGGAATGTCCTGAATATGCAGACTCGCAGAGCCAGCTAGAGGCTTGGTATCGAGAGGCAAAGCAGGCACAGTGGTTAGACCCGATGGAGATTAAAGCCCAGTATGGAACCGCCAGCATACTGAAAAGGGGGCGGGTTGTGTTCAATATTGCTGGGAATAAATATCGCCTAGTGGTGGGGATTAACTACCCGACGCAGACCGTTTTTATCAAATTTATTGGTACGCACAAGCAGTACGACCAAATTGATGCGGAGACAATATGAACAGCACAACAATTAAGCCGATCCGAACGGACACAGATTATGAAGCGACCTTACAACGCATTAACTTGCTGATGGAGGCAGAAGCAGAGACACCAGAAGCGGATGAGCTTGAGGTATTGGCAACGCTGGTAGAGTTATATGAAGAAAAGCATTTCCCGATTGGTTGGCCAGATCCTATTGAAGCGATTCGGTTTCGCATGGAGCAGGCGGGGTTGTCGGCGCGGGATTTGATTCCGCTGTTGGGCAGTCGGGCAAAGGTGTCTGAGGTGTTGTCGGGGAAGCGGTCTTTAACTTTGCAGATGATCCGAGCGCTGCATGAGCATTTGGGGATTCCGGCAGAGGTTTTACTGCGGCAACCAGGGGCATCGCTGCCAGAAATTCCGATGGATCTAGACTGGTCGCGGTTTCCGTTGGCGGCGATGGCGAAGTTGGGTTGGATTGAACCAGGGCGAAATCTAAAGGATCAGGCTGAAGAGATTATTCGGGATTTGATGAAGCGTGCGGGTGGGGCAGAGGCGTTGCCTACGGCGCTATATCGCAAGAATGATGGTGCCCGTCAGAATGCCAAGATGGATACTTATGCGCTGAAGGCTTGGTGTTATCAGTTGCTGGCTGAGGCGAGGGCGACTGCACTTCCGAGTACCTATCGACAAGGCTCGATTACGCAAGACTTTGCGCGGAATTTAGTGCGTTTGAGTTGGCTACAGGAAGGGCCAAGGCTAGCGAAGGAGTTTCTAGCGAATCATGGGATCCATCTAATTTACTTGCCTCATTTACCGCGCACTCATTTGGATGGTGCTGCACTAAAGCTACCCGATGAAACGCCTGTAATTGGGTTAACGCTGCGGTATGACCGTTTGGATAATTTCTGGTTTTGTCTGTGCCATGAGTTAGCCCACGTTTCGTTACACATGCAGCATGGAATGGATGAAGCTTTTTTTGATGATCTGAGTCTTGGGGATGTAGAGGGAATTGAAACCGATGATAAGGAAACTGAAGCCGATCAATGGGCACAGGAAGCATTAATTCCGTCTGAGGTTTGGGCATCAAGTTCGGTGAAGGATCAAGCAACTCCGGCGGCAGTGGTTGAGTTGGCTCATGAGTTAGGGATTCATCCTGCGATCGTGGCTGGGCGTGTGAGGAAGGAGTTACATAATTATCGGTTGTTAACGCATTATGTAGGAAATGGCGAGGTTAGAAAATTTTTAAAAAATTAAAAACTCACTCAACAATAAACCTATCAATCAAGTTAATATTTTGAATTTTATTTAGTCCTAAAAAATGTTACCAAAACACGAAAATCTCATTCTAAGAGACAAAGTTTTGCTTTACAACAATCTTGCAAGCCTAAATAATTGCAATGGTCGGTTGCTAGCAGAGTTGCAAATCTTCCCATCTATATGTCTTAATTTTGAATTTGAAATACTGGGTGAGTCTTCATATCCCTTGCCAAGCATATTTGCCCCAAGAGATACAACAGAACAAATAATAGGGCACATATTTTTATTGAAGAATCTAGCTTTTAATAGAGAGCGATCAGATATAGGCCCACAAAAAGTTTTAAGTGGGATCTCAGGTGAAGCAAATTACAATAATATAGATAGTAAGGCACATTTTTTTGAATTTTATTTGCCAAACTGTAGAATTCAATATACAAGCGGTGGACAAATAAATCTAAACAAAAGAGTAGAAGAATCTAATACTGGAAAAGAAGTTTCTTGGGAGCTAGGTGGTGAAGGACGTCGTGTGGAAATCTCTTTAGATAATAACTGGAGTATTCGCCTAGAAATCGATAAAAAATCTTTGAAATGGTTGAATCCAAATACTCAAAATACAGGAACATTTATCACTACATCTGGAAAGTTATATCAACCCAAGTATGATGCGACAAAACCTGAAACATTCACAAAACTAGAGGAAGTCACAACTCAAGAAGCATTAAAAAATATTAATTATCTTAGTTTACTGTTGTCTTTTGCTAATGGAGGATTTTTATCTCCACTTTACCTTAAAAGTTCAAAATTTTATCTTGACTCAGACCCGATTAGACCTCAATCAGCCTGCGTAATACCATCTCGAATTACTCCAATCGAACAACTTGGGATTACTTGGGTGACGAATAACAGCAATCTTTCAGTATATTTAAGTTGTTTAAACTCCTTTAAAAAAATGCAGCAGAACAAATACTGGCAGGATACATTTAAATTTGCACTCATACAGTATTTTCAAGCTGTACAAACATATACCTATTGGCCTATTCAAGCTAGTGCCCTAGGAGCAGCACTTGAAAGATTGAGCTATACTCTGCTTGTTGAGGAAGAAAGTAACTCCCAATTAAGGGCTGATCATGAATTGCTATTTGAAATACGAAAAAAAGACAAAGCAAAATCGCGATGGAAGGATTTAAAATACAAGAAAACCGATGATAAATTTTTGAGTGTAACTGGCATAAGACTTAGTTTGATACTCGAAAAAATTGGTTTAATAAATGACCTAAATCCTGACCAAATACAAACATTTCTTGATATCAGAAATGATGCTGTACATCCAAAACAAGGTGGTATTTCTCCAGAGCAAAGAGATGAAGTGCTAAGTAGAGCAATTATGTGGGTTGATGAAATTTTGCTATGGAGATTAGGCTACGATGGCCAATATTTTGATAGATTGGAGCATTGGCTTACATCAATCTCTCCACGTTATGATTTAACGAAGAGAGATCCCTCTTGGTAGATAAATCTTAACTTCATAATAAAAATTAATTTTTAATTTAAGTAAATCGGATTTTTCAAAATTGATTGCATAATAAATTTAGTTAATGCTGAGAGTAGATGATATAGAGGTATAAACTAATGGGTGTTGTAATTCGACACGAAAGACCGAAACATGACCATTCCCTCATTGGGTTGTGGCACATCTACGAAATGGAAATGTGGGATGAAGACTACTTCAACATGGAAACCCAAGCCTACATTGAAATCACCCCTACCAATGGTGGCGAATTCCAGTTCGGATTAGTCACAGGTTCAATCGATGGCTACCTAGAAGACAACAATGGCAAAGAGCGTTTTGCCTGACTGCCTGACACAAGTATCTACAAAGCTTACGAGAGCGAGGTTTGAGGACGACAAAGGATAGGGATTCATGAGACGCTTAAGTGACCAAACAAGAGCAAAAACCCATGAATGACCCTACCCACCTGTATCGTCAG
>JBGSVR010000621.1:0-1698 GCA_041752855.1 Thermosynechococcaceae cyanobacterium | reverse complement strand
TTGACAATCAGCCGCCCACCAGAGAGAGAGTCGCCAATACCGACGGTTCGACTGGTGGGTTCATCTGGCGCTTGCACAATGGCGCGAGGCTGCCCACCCACTACAACTACACCCGTTACTTTTACATTGGCAGGCTCAGGGGCTTTAGGCAGTTCAGGAAGGGTAACGCCTGCTGCTGGCTCACTTTGACCTCCGGTCGGTTGTTCACTTTGGCCTTCAGATGAACTTCTGGGCGGCGTACCTAAACCACCCAAAATACCTTTGAAAAGTTTTTCTGCAAATTGATTGCCCGACTGCTGTTGGGATGAAGAACTTACGCTGCCCCTACCAACGTCTCCTCCAGCAGAGGCAACGCTTGCAACAGGCCCTACAGAGCCAAATGGATCAGTTCGCCCACTCTTAATCACGCGCAGCCGATCATCTGGATTCGTGGGGCGCGTCAACGCAATCTTAGAAGGAGAATTAAGCGTAGCTGGCACAGAAGGAGATGGAAACGGCGCAGACGCGACAGCCTGAGGCGATGGCTTAACGCTCAAATCCTCCTTAGACTCTCCGCACCCAATCACGGCAAAGGGTACCAACGCAAGGGTTAAATATAGGGGGACTCGATTAAACCGCACCTTCATCTGTCTATGCCTCACCGTGACCTTTAAAAAACTTAAGCCTTGAAACCTGAATGCTGTACCGTCTGAAATAGCCTGCCATCAAAGGCTAACTCATCGCGTTCAAATTGCCTATAAAACTCAATCAGGCAATATTTAAAATTAGGTCTTAAAACGTCACTCCATCGTAGCAATGGAAATAACGGCTTCTTTACCTAAAATTTTCCAACGTTTCGCTCTCCTCAATGATTAGAGACCTATATGTCCCAAACAGAAGGGAAAGTTTATATCCTTGGCGCTGGGCTGGGTGCGATGGATTTTTTGACCGTCGCAGGACAGGTCATTTTATCTACCGCTGATGTTCTTATTTATGATGCCCTGATTGATCCAAAATTATTAACCCTCACCCCAAAAACCTGTATTCATGTGTGGGCAGGTAAGCGGGGGCAATCGCCTAGCACACCCCAAGCCGACATCAATCAGCTCCTTGTTACCTACTGCCAGCAAGGAAAAAAAGTCGTGCGCCTTAAAAGTGGAGACCCTGCCATTTTTGGCAGAGTGGCCTCAGAAGTACAGGCGCTCCAAGCTGCAAACTGCGCCTACGAAGTCTGGCCTGGTCTATCTTCTGCCCTAGCAGCCCCCACCCTAGCCGGAATTCCACTCACCGATCCGGTGCTAAGCCGCAGCGTGACCATCGTGAGCGCCCATGAGCTTGCCGCCCTAGACTGGGAACTCATGGTGCGCAGTGAGTCTTTAGTTATTTTGATGGGGGGGCGATCGCTCCCCATCCTCATCCAGTCTCTCCAAGACCACGGCAAGCCTGCCGACACGGCGATCGCCATTATTAAATGGGGTGGGTGGCCTCAGCAGCAGGTCTGGGTAGGCACTCTAGAAACCATCGTCAGCCAGACCCAAGGGGAAACCCTATCGCCGACGGTAATGGTCATTGGTAAAGTAGTTCAGCTTCGTGAAACCCTTGGCATCCCTAACGTCTCTGCTTTATTCTCATCCCTGTCTACCATGTCAAAATCTTCTGAAAGCTTACCCCTCGCTGGGCTAACGATTTTAGTCACGCGCTCAGCCAGTCAAGCCCCTG
>JBGSVR010000620.1:0-8243 GCA_041752855.1 Thermosynechococcaceae cyanobacterium | reverse complement strand
AGGGTGCGTGCTGGGTCAGCTTTGATTGTGTCTAAGTCAACATCAAGGCTCGGCGAAGGTTTTTCTAGGGAGCAAGGCAATCCAAACGCTGCCCCCTCAACTTTCCCTATCTCCTCTACCCAAGCAGGAACAGTCATCCCTGCGGTTTTCATGTCTGCTAAGACCCGTTCAAACCCCAATACCTCCCAAGTTTCAAATGGCCCTAGCTCCCACCCAAAGCCCCAACGCATCGCGCGATCTAGGTCAGCAGTTGTATCAGCAATTTCTGGAATGCGATTTGCACTATAGCTGAGGGTGTCCAGTATAAATTCTCGGAACAATGTTCCAGCACGTCCGGTGTTGTCGTAGAGGGCACGGAGGCGATCGCCCAAATCTGGCATCCTTGCGATCATGTCTAGCCCTGGTAAATCTATCGGCTGGGGTAGCTCATAGACCAATGCAGTAGGGTTCAGCGACAGAATTTGAGCGCCCTGCTTTTTGTAAAACCCTTGCCTTGTTTTTGCCCCTAGCGTTCCGGTTGTAACCAGCTTTTGCAGCAGGTTCGGCACCCTAAACACCTCGCGGCGTTCATCTTCAGGGATGGCTGGGTAGAGGTTCTCGACGACGTACATGAGGGTATCTAGACCCACTAAATCAGCGGTACGGAAGGTAGCAGATTTAGGCCGACCCACGAGGGTTCCAGTCAAGGTATCAATTTCTTCGATGGTGTAGCCCTTTTCTGTTAAGGCGCGTAGCCCCAGTAGGGTCACAAACATCCCAATTCGGTTGGCGATAAAGTTGGGGGTATCTTTAGCAATCACAACCCCTTTGCCTAAGTGCAGTTCGCCAAAATACTGCACTCGCTCTACAACTTGCGGATCGGTAGTGGCAGTAGGAATTAGCTCCAGCAGCTTGAGATAGCGCGGTGGGTTAAAGAAATGGGTGCCTAAGAACCGTTTGCGAAAGCCTTCAGAACAACCTTGAATAATGTCGTGAATCGGCAGTCCGCTGGTGTTAGTGGAAACTACGGCATCATCACGGACAACCTGCTCTAGTCGCGCCATGAGCTGCTGCTTAATGGCTAAGTTTTCGACAACGGCCTCAATTACCCAATCCACGTCGGCAAGGCGAGCAAAGTGTTCGTCGAAGTTACCCAGGGTGACGCGGTGAGCGGTTTTGTCTGTAAAAAAGATGGGCGGCGAGAGCTTCAGCCCTTTTTTAAATGCAGCCTCGACAATTGCGTTTTTGTTCCCTGTCGGGGCAGCAATATCGAGGAGATGAACAGTTAAACCTGCGTTGGCGAGATGCGCTGCAATTTGCGTACCCATCACGCCTGCACCTAAAACAGCAGCGGTTCGGAATGGTTTTAGCATAGGTCACACCTTCTTCAGAAGTTAGGTTGTGAAACGAGGACTTAAAGATTGTGCAAACGCTGGACAAGCATCTCCTTCTAGGTCAGGCGGAGGCGATGGGAACGGCGTTGTGGAGGATTCTGATGGGGTGGGGGCGGCAGTGCCGTACAGCGCCTCAATCTCTGATGTAAACCGCGCTAAGATTGCGGCGCGCTGAAGCTGACCGATGGGCGTTAGTAACCCTTTCTCGATCGTGAGCGCAGTAGGAATGAGCCGAAATTGCTTCACGGCAGACCAGTAGGGCAAATGACAGTTCGCAGCTTCAACGATCGCCTGGTAGCGTTTTAGAATCCACGGGTGCCGCAGGAGGTCTTCTGCTGAAAGCGTTAAGCCGAGCCGCTGAGCTTCCTGCCGGAGTCCTTTCCAGTTTGGGAACAGTAACACCCCACAGAATTTACGATCTGCGCCGACGACGATGGCTTGAGAGACGAGAGGCGATCGCTGCGCACCAAGAGTCCGCCTCAATCTTTCCTCAATGGGCAATGGCGCAATATATTTTCCGGTCGCTAGCTTAAACAGATCTTTCTTCAGACCCGTAATTTTCAAGCAGCCCCCAGTGGTAAAGACCCCTAAGTCTCCGGTATGTAGCCACCCTTGGGCATCAATAGAGGCGCGGGTTAACTCAGGGTTTTTGTAATAACCTGGTGTCACCGAAGGCCCTCTCACCAGAATTTCGCTATCGGGCGCAATTTTGACTTCAGCGCCTACAACCGGAGGGCCAACGGTTCCGGCGTAGTTTAAGCGCTCACGGTTTACACACACGACGGCACTCGCCTGCGTTAGCCCATAGCCCTGCAAAATGCGGATGCCTGCTGCGGCAAACAGATTGACGATTTTGCCATCCAGCGCTGCACCACCGCTGAGCAGGTATCTTAAGCGCCCACCAAATAGCGATCGCCATCGTGCAAAAATCAGCGGATCTGCCAACTGCCGCAGCAGCACATCCCACAGCGAGCCAGTGCGCCCCAGCTCATAGCGCTGCGCGAGCTGTACCCCCCAGTGCTGAAAGCAGCGCTGAACGCCAAGGCGCGAGGGTTTATGGGCAGCTTCTAATAGCTTGCTATACACCTTCTCTAGCAGCAGCGGCACCGTCGTCAAAATGGTGGGGCGCACCTCTTGTAGATGCTTCATGACCCGATGCGCTGTGGTGAAGTAAATGCTGTGGCCGTAGGCCATGTGACCGTAAAGGAGCGATCGCGCCAAGACATGATTTAAGGGTAAAAACGAAAGCACCACTTCTTTGGCACCGCGCTTCAGGGTGGGCAGGCTGTGAAATGCCACCAGCGCATTAGAGGAGAGGTTTTCATGGGTGAGCATTACGGCCTGGAGCTGACCCGCTGCATCAGGCAGATAAATGAACGTTGCCAGATCTTGGGGATGGATATTTGCGCGTAACAACTGAACCTGCGCTCGTGAAAGAGAGCGTTGGCTCTGACGCTGAATTTCGACTAAAGACCAGACCTTGATGCCTGCTGTACAGTAAGGCCACTGCTCAGCCTCATTGAGATGAACAGCAGAGAGCGACAAACAGGCGGAAGGGGAAGGGACTGAAGATTGTGGCGACGAGTCAAGTAACGCTTGGGTTTTCTGCTGCCCCCACTGCAAGGGCACCTTTGCCACAATGACGTGTTGAAGGTGAGCGGCCTGACCTAAAAAAGGCGCGACCTGATTCAGCAAATCGAGATTTGAAACCATCAGCACTTTTGCTTCCGAATGCTGAAGGGTTCCAAGGATATTTTCTAAAGTTTGGGTGAGATCAATGGGCACATTGACCAACCCTGCCAACAGACTGCCGATATCCGCGATGCAGAACTGTACGTCACTGTGCATGAGGAGGGCAAGGCGATCGCCCTTCTTTAGCCCTAACCCCAACAGCCCTAATGCTAAGTCTTCGGCTGCATCCCGCACCTGCTCATTAGAAAAAGACTGCCAACCTGAAGCTGACCACTGGTGAAACGCATCTCCATTGGGTGTGTGACGACAGCCCTCATCGAGCAAAGAAGGCAACGTTCGTCCTAAAAAAGGCGGTAACGAGGGCGGAGTATCTTGACGAGTCTGCTTTCGCCATAACATGCTTCCCTAGAAGAGAGTTAACTCTTCTCCTCATAAAAGGGTTTTATTAAGCGTAGAAAAACACAATCTTAGTATCAGAATAAATACTTATCTAAAAAGTAATTAAATCTGAATTGAAACAATAGTATTCAGGCAGTATCTCAACCTCTCTGGCTGATCCTATCTCTTCTTAAGATGTTGGTATATCTATCTTAGCGGCTTAAACAATGAATGAGTTGCTTCTTGTATTTTCATGAACCTGAGATTGATGACTCATTTTTAGATCTATAAAAGCCGTTCAAACTTTTACAGTCGCCGGTGAAAATTCTCAATGAGTTTGAGTTTTGTGAAGTCTGATTTAGTTCAGCGTAAGACACTGGAGTGGGAAAGAGAGTGGCTGAGATCGCCGTCCATGGCTCGCCATCCAACTCGCAATATCAGAAATTACCTCCATATAGTTCAGGTCGGCATACAGATCGTGATAGCTCTGGGGATACTGTCGGTAGGTTTTATCCACGATCTGAAGGTGTTGAAACAGTGATTGACTGCTCGTGGGGAAAGTAATGCCATCTGCATCGCCATGAAGCAACAGCAGCGGAACCTTGAGCTGATCAAGGTTTTGGTTAATCCAGCGGACGGTCTTAAAAAATTCGGCAGAGAGACGGGCTGTGCCATACTCATGGCGCAGTGTATCGGTCTTGTAATCTTTAAGGACTGCCAAATCTCTAGAGCTTAAAGAATGGTCAATGCCAACTTTTAGCTTAAACCGAGGCCAGAGCCGAGACAGAATCTTGCCCACCGAAAGTTTCCAGGCCGGAACGCCAATCTGTCCCATCGCTGGTGCAGACAGAATTAAGCCCTGTAATGACTCTGGATAGTGCAGCGCATAATCTAGGCTAATGGTGCCGCCCATGCTGTGACCCCAGAGAAAATAATTTTCTACGGTCTCTTGACTGCGGATGAACTGCAAAAAAGCTCGTAAATCTTCTCGAAACTCTTGCCACTGGCGGATATAGCCACGTTGCCCTGGCGATCGCCCATGCCCCCGCAAATCTAAGGCATAAACCCCATAGCCCTGGGGCACCAAACAGCGCACACCATGCTTAAACAAATCGCTGTGACCGCCCAGCCCATGCACAACAATGACAATTCCCTGGACTAGCTCTGTATCGGGAAACCAGCGCTGATAAAAGAGGGGAAGCCTGCCAAAGCCTTCAAAAAAACTTTGCCGATGGTTCATATCTCATCCCTTCCAGCCGAGGCGATGTATTGAGCCGTAAAGCCCATCGTTTTGGGCTGAAAGCACCTCTCTGCTGTAAATCTATTTTAGGCTTCCTTTTACGCGGCATAAGCGCGCTCTAGGTCAGTTTGCAAACTGTTTCTAGAAGATTAAGGAACTTGTACAAGACTAGCGGTCGCCGTTCTCAAACGATTGAATTGATTGAGATTGAGCGTCAAAAGAATGTTTATGTTCTCTTTCATAGCGGATTGAGCAATCAAAGCGTCAAAAATGCCGCATCCAAGAAGATTGAGAGCCGCCATTTGAGCAATGACAACTTTATAGCCCATACTCTTCTCTCATGATAGATCGTTCAAAAATGAGGGGCAAGCCAGATGAAGAAGAGCAAACGAGTAGGTTGACCTGTAATTATTTTCTAGCCTCCAAGAAGAGCGTAATATCGATATACTAAAGTTCAAGATTGCTATGTATCGTGTAATAAGCCTATATGAATTTCAAATTTTCTCCAAGTATTCTTAGCAGACTAGGAGAAGAACTAATTCCTAATCCCGATCAAGGTATTTTGGAGCTAGTCAAAAACTCTTATGATGCTGATGCCACAATATGTGAGATAGAGTTATTCAATACCGAAGAGATTGGAGGAAGTATTGTAATCTCCGATAATGGTGTAGGAATGGATCTTGATACTCTTCAGAATGGATGGCTAGTCATTGGTAAATCGGAGAAAGAGTTAGCTCATGAGCGTACGCCAATTAATAATCGTTTACGGGTTGGTTCTAAAGGTCTAGGAAGGTTAGCTGCATTGAGGCAGGGAAGTCATGTAGAACTAACCACACGACCCAAAAGTGAAGCAAACGTCGAATATTCCGTTAGTATTTGCTGGAATGATTTTGATTCTGTAGATTCTGTGGAAAAAGTGATTTTTCATCCAATAATTAAGTCAACAAAATCTGGACAAGGAACAACTATTCTAATTAGTAACTTAAAAGTAAAAATTGGCAAGAGAGAGATTAATAGACTTGCAAGGGAGTTGTTGCTACTAGCCGATCCTTTTGACACAAACACATCATTTCGACCTAGGTTACTTGGAACAGGGTTTACAGACTTAGAAAAGCAAGTCAATGAGCAATTCTTTGAAGATGCAGAGTTTTTGCTCAAAGCATCACTGGATGAAAATGGCTATGCTTCTGCCCAGTTAGTAGATTGGACAGGTTCCATTATTTCGACAGCTTCACATTGTAACATTAGTAAACATCGCCAACAATTAGATATAAATGAGCGATCACTAGATGAAGACCATTTAGCTATTGATAGACCTTATCAAAAATCCGTACCTGTTAATTTTGAACTGTGGATATTTCAACTTAATCCACAAAGCTTTTCCGCGAAAAATCGTCAAGACAATTCTGCTAACATCCGACGGTGGCTTTCAGCTGCTGGGGGGGTACATCTGTATCATCGTGGATTGAGAGTTGCCCCTTACGGAGATAAGGGTGATGATTGGCTGAAAATCAATTTTTTACGCTCTCGAGATGCCCAAGTTCGCCCATCAACCAGTACCGTCATTGGGAGAGTAATTGCTGAAGATACAGATAGTCTTTTATTACAGAAAACAGATCGTCTTGGATTTCTAGAGAACGAAGCTTTTCTCAATTTGCAACAATTTGCAATGAATACACTTGAATGGGTTGCAGATTTTCGACGGCAAGCAGTGGAGGTAAAACAGGAGCAGGTAAAGAGAGAAATTAAACCTAAAATTGCTGAAGCGATGGAAAGGGTTAAAGAGGTTATTGAGATCAATATTCCAGACTTATTGCCCAGAAAAGAAACACTATTAGTGGTAGAAGACTATAAAAAGGTTACAGAAGAAGAGGTAGAAGTATTAAACGAGGAACTACAGCTATATCGCAGTTTAGCAACGGCAGGAACTACTGCTGCTGTCTTTGCTCATGAATCTGGTAGAGAAATTAACACTCTAAAACAACAAGTTGGTATTTTGAATGTAAAAATGCAGAGATATATAGAAAGTCAAATATATACTAAATATTTTGAAGGAACATTCGCAACCATACAAAAACTTGCTAGTTCTGTCCAGGGCTTTGCAAAGTATCCAATTTATCTATTGAAAAAAGAAAAACGGCGGCAAGGAAAAATTGAAATACATCAAATAATTGATGAAGTAGTTAGTTTATTTTCATCTTTTCTTGAAGCTGCTCAGATTGATATTGAAACAGAAAAATTAAATTCTGAACTTTATATTAGAGGGAGTACAGCCCTTGTCGAAGCGATTTTAATTAACCTTGTCACCAATGCAATCAATGCATTTAACGTTAAAGATGCGCCTATTCAAAATCGAAAAATTGTGATTTGTACTGAATTAAAAGAAAATTTCATCTGGCTTAGAGTTATGGATAATGCTTTGGGTATTACAGGTCTTACATTAGATGAAATTTGGCTACCTGGTAAAACTACAACTCGATCAGGTACTGGCCTAGGATTGAAAATAGCCAAAGATTCAGTTGCAGATTTAAGGGGACAAATTAGTGCTGTTGCCAATGGAAAATTTGGTGGGGCAGAATTTATAGTTCGATTGCCTTTAAGATAAGAGCGTTTATATGCAAATTCATAAAATTGCGATCGTAGATGATGAACCACGAGCTAGAGAAACTCTAGCTGAGGTGCTTGAATTAAATGGATTTGAAACTTTTATGGTTGAAGACCCATTTACTGAGGTTGATGCTTTGGCGAAGCATATTCAAGAAAATTCTCAAGCAGTTATTTGTGACCACAGATTATCTGATCGAGGTCTAGCTCAATTTACGGGATCTGAGCTAATGCCACTACTTTACAAAAGTCAATTTCCATCCTTACTAATAACTCAATATACTGAAACAGATATTAATGTTTCTATCCGTAAATATAGAGAGATGATACCTATTGTTCTAGAACGTGATGATTTGTCTGATATAAGTGAAATCGCTGACAAGGTTAACAAAGGTTTTGAGACTTGCTCACAAGAATTTCAGGGCATTTTTTCGTCAGTTCGAAGACCCCACCGTACTCTTATTCATGTTATGGATATTACTACCGATTCAGGTGAAGAAGTTGCAGAAGTATTTGTTCCAAGCTGGAATCGTCACCGTGCAGTTCGTTTCCCAGTCTCACAAGTTCCTGACGATCTTCTTTCCATAGTTAGGCTACAGCTTGAGCAAAAAAAAGACTCATGGTTGATCGCTCGTGTTAATACAGAAGCGAAAAAATCTGACGATCTTTACTTTACACTATTTGAATCAGCACCAGAACTAGATGACAACGATGGACTTGCCTAAGTTAATTATTCTTGATGTCGCGCATGGAAATTGTGCTATTCTTCAAGACTCTGAAGGAACTGTTGTTATTGATTGTGCCCATGGTTACACCCAGGGTTATTTCATTCTAAAGAGAGATTTGAGTAGTTTAAAACCTTGCCCTGCCCTACGTTGAGCTTGAGCCATATTATCAAAGTCATGGTCACGATATAAATTGAGCGCCAAATTACGGCCTAATGCAAAAATGTTTGG
>JBGSVR010000619.1:0-2483 GCA_041752855.1 Thermosynechococcaceae cyanobacterium | reverse complement strand
GCATACGGGTGAAATTTTCCATCTTGAGGCGATCTACCCCATACTGAACGGGTTAGGTCTGATTGGGCTATTGGTTACTGGGTCTAGCATGACAAGTGTATTTAAGGCCAGAAAATCAAGAACATCCATTCCGGATTCTCCGGAGTAGTATTGATTCACCGTAGCGTTGAGTTCATGGCTTAGAGCCGCTATTCCCATTGTTTTTAGCTTATGCGTGCTTCTCATACCCCTCCCTCTGCGCGATCCTATGCGGTCTTGTCTATTGTGGCGGCGCTACTCACCATTGCCCTCAAGTTTGGAGCTTATGCTTTTACGGGTTCGGTGGGGCTACTCTCTGATGCCATTGAGTCCATTGTCAATTTAGTGGCGGCAGGGGCTGCTTTTTGGGCGCTTTCTTATGCCTCTAAACCACCTGACGCGGAACATACCTTTGGGCATTCCAAAGCAGAGTATTTTTCCAGCGCCCTCGAAGGGATTTTAATTTTAGTTGCTGCCCTCAGTATTGCCGTAGCAGCAATTGATCGCCTTCTCCATCCGCAGCCTATTGAGCAGGTGGGTATTGGCTTGGTATTGGCTCTAGTTGCTACGGCTTTGAATGGCGGCGTTGCCTGGACTTTACTTCAGGCAGGCCGACGGTTTCGCTCCATTACCCTTCGCGCTGATGCCCACCATTTACTGACGGATGTATGGACTTCTGTGGGCGTTGTGCTGGGTATTGGGCTGGTGAGCGTCACGGGCTGGGTTATTCTTGACCCCATTGTGGCGCTGCTGGTAGCAGCCAATATTGTGTGGACGGGGCTAAGGCTACTCAGGGAAACCGGATCGGGACTGCTCGATTCTGCCATTCCGGCGGAAGACCAAAAGGCGATCGCCCTAATCTTAAGTGAGTACAAACCCCAAGGCGTGCAGTTTCATGCCTTCAGAACCCGCGTGGCTGGGTCACACTGCTTTGTTTCATTTCATGTGCTGGTGCCAGGGGCTTGGACCGTTCAGCGGGGGCACGATTTGTGCGAGATGATTGAACAGGCGATCGCCTCAGCGCTACCTGGCACAGACGTAACCACCCATCTCGAACCCATTGAAGACCCAGTGTCTTGGGACGATGAAGCCCTGCCAAGCGGCTAGATGTACGTGAAAGAGCGAAGGATTATGACAAGTAGAATCTCATATAATTTGGAGATATGAATCTAAAGATAGAGTTTCCCCATGACAAAACGGATCTCTGCAACCCATGCCGCTCGTAATTTTTCAGATCTTATTAATCGTGTTCAGCATCAGGGCGAAAGTTTTGAGATTGAGCGAGATAATGAGGTGATTGCTCAAATGGTGCCTGCTAGCACTCCAATTACGCTCAGTATTGCAGAACTGAATAAACAATGGGCGCAACTACCGCGACTTGACAAGGAAGATGCCACGTTGTTTGAAGAAAGCCTAAGAGATACCCACATACCCTAACTTGGCTCATCCAAAAGCATTGGCTCTCGCAGCGCATCCATTTCATTAATGGGGAAACGATCAATCACCTGCACTGCTCGCCGCGCATTCTGGCGCAGTTCCGCTGAAAGGTAAGGCACATTAGGGATCTGGGATAAAACATCAACCGTTCGCCGCAAGATCCTGACAATATCTCCTTCGTCGAGGCTGGTACCCGCACACAGTTCAGCCCAAGTGACACCGGAAGCCCACTGCTCAATCATGCCAATCAGCTCAGTCTCCAGCCAGACTGGAAGCGTGACGCCTTCGCGGTGCTGCGCCTGAATGAGCTGCCGTTTAAGGGAGCGGAGTGATTCTAACGCCTCCTGTACAGGAGCTGCTGCGGTGTACCGCACCCAACTATCGGAGCGGTTATTTTCGGCAACCAGAGCCGCGCAAGCCGTCGCCAGATGATGGGGTACCAAGGTTTCAAACTCACCGGAGCGTAACACTAAGGCCAGCCACAGCTCATTTTCGCCTCGCAGCAGGGCGGCGGTTTTACCTAAATTGGTCGGCTGAAGGTGATCGAGTGCCTCAAACTGGCGCAAAAGCTTGACCAGGCACAGAAAGTCTTGCCAGCGCTGTTGAGACTGATGGTGTAGTTTGGCCCTGCGATCGCGTAGCTGAGATTGCAGTCGATCAATGCGCTGATTGAGCCGCAGAAAAATAGGGTGCTGCTTTTGGGTGGCGTGGGCAGGGTGAGATCTAATCTGTGCCTCTACGGCATCAATGCGTGTCTGCTGCCCCTCAAGCTCTGGTGGAATTTCTTGTGTCAATGACGGAATTTTCTGAGCAATTTCGACGGTTTGGGACTCTCCAGGGCGTGTATGACCTGGCTTAAAAGACCAGTCTTTTGGGACAGAAATAGCTTCAATCCCTTTTTTGACGACAGTTTGGACACTCAATACATCTCGGCAGGTGGCAACACACCAAACATTATCTTGGCGTAAACATAAAAAGTGCGGGAGTTGACCGCTGCCGGAGAGTAGCTCTATAAGTAGAGCGCTGAA
>JBGSVR010000618.1:0-5469 GCA_041752855.1 Thermosynechococcaceae cyanobacterium | reverse complement strand
AATGTCTTACAAAGAAAAGCGAGAGCTAGAGCAGCTCGAGACTCAAATTCCTGAAATGGAGGCAGAAAAGATAGCCCTTGAGAAAACCCTCTATGGCAAAGCGCCATCAGGCGACATAAAGCAGCTTTCAGATCAATTTGCAGCGCTGGAGAAAAAAATTGAAGCCTCGACAGAGCGCTGGATGGAGCTATCAGAATTGAAATCTTAGAACATTGGATTGTACGCACAATTTAGGCCAGATTTTCCCTCAGGTACTTCAGATATAGATTTTCTACCTTCGTTCTTGCCCAAGGGGTTTTTCTAAGAAATTTTAAGCTCGACTTGATGCTTGGATCATGGGTAAAGCACCTGATATCAATCATTTCTCCCATTTCAACCCAGCCGTAATGCTCTCTGAGTTGAGAGAGCATCATTTCTAGAGTCGTTCCGTGTAAAGGATTGTTGGGTTGCTTATTCTCCACTTTTTTGCCCTACAAAAATGCTTTGGATTTAAATCTACAGCACCACAGCCACGTTGAAGCAAGCGTTTATAGGCCTAGGGGCTTGTGTTACAGACACAAGCCCCTAAGTGTTAATAAAGCCGTTAATTCAGACTCACTGGTTAAGAGACGGTTGAGATTGCGGGCGGGCTGCGCCATTAGAGACAGTCGGAACCATTGACCCAGCCTTTGATTGAATCAGTTTAGAGACGCTTTGAACTGCCTTAACGTATTGAGGGTCTGATTGCGACGCCACCAGCTTAGGGTTATCAGACAGCGTTTTGACTTGGACCTTAGTTAATGGCACCACCACATCAGGCACAATCCCTTTATGGTGAATATCAGTTCCATTGGGGGTAAAGTAACGGGCGATCGTTACGTTTAGCCCTGACCCTCCAGACAGCGGATTGACCTGCTGCACAATTCCCTTGCCAAAGGTTTTGGTGCCCACAACCGTTGCCCGTCGATGATCCTTGAGCGCCCCCGTCACAATTTCGCTAGCGCTCGCAGACCCTCCATCCACTAAAACGGTAAGCGGCAACTGGGTGACGGCGGTTCGATCCGCTTCATCTGTGCTGCTTTCGCCACTGCGGATCACGGTTTTAACAATTGCGCCCTCATTAATCCACAGGCGCGAAACGCCAACCGCCATGGACAGTAGACCACCTGGATTTTCTCTTAGATCTAAAATGAAGCCCTGCACCTTCTGTTTTTCAAGGGATTGAATGGCTTTCTTTACCTGTGTATCTGCGTGATCGTCAAACTCTGAAAGGTGAATGTACCCAATGCGTTTGTTGCCTTCTTGCTTAACCGCAGAGGTAACAATGGTGACTTGAATAACTTGACGTGTGAGAGCCACATCAAAAACGTTCTTGCCGCCACGGGTAATCTTGAGTTTGACGATGGTGTCTGGTTTGCCCCGAATGAGACTGACGGCTTTATCCACTTCCAGCCCTTTAACGGGTTTGCCATCTACCGCAAGAATCTGATCGCCTGATTTGAGTCCTGCTCTAAATGCAGGAGAATCGATCATGGCTTCAATGACCGTCAGCACTTTGGTGGTTTTATCCAACGCGAGCTTTGCGCCAATGCCAGAGAGTTCACCAGAGGTTTGCTGCCGTAACTCTGTAAATTTTTGAGGTTCTAAAAAGCGGGTGTAGGGGTCATCTAGCTTTTTGAGTGCGGTACGGATGGCTTCGTAGGCTTGTTCTTTGGAGCTATAGTTTTTGCTCAAGAGCTGTTGCCGCGTTGCCTGCCAGTCGGTGTGGTTAAACGAGCCGTCAACATAGGTTCGATTAACGATTTGCCAGACTTCATCAACCAAGGCTTTGGGGCTATCTTTTAACCCAGCGGTGGGGTTACTGCGTCCACTGTGAGGGGTTAAGAGTATGGTGCTGGTTGCAATCAATCCGCCGAGGGCAAAGAAACCAAGGGCGCGGAATGGATGTGAGGTTTGATTCATAGGTTGAATAGGCTCATGCTCAGCAAGGCTTTCTATCGATCTAGGATAGTCTTTCTTTTTGGGTATTGGGGTTTATGACCGATTCAATCTACCGCAATCAACGCAGAATTGACCCTTGAGGTGCTTCAAATTAGATAGGATAGGTCAAGCCCTAAAATAATATGACTGATGAATAATCCTTCGCTGCGGTCAATGCCCCGCGACCAGAAAGCCGCTCCTTTTCCACGCAATACTGATGGCTCCATTCTAGGATGGCTAGAGCAATCGGGTCGCTTTATGGATCGAGAAGTCTTTATTGACCCTGCACTGCTAGAAGAAAATGAACTCAGCACTGAGCTAATGGGCGGTGATGACTACGGTGATGATGACGATGAGCCAGAAGATCAAGAGGATTAATCCGCTTATTTTACAGTCTGAAGCAAAGTCTTCGGCTAGGACAGTGATTTGCCCGAAAAGCGTGTGAGCGCTGGTCAAACATAAGGTAGAGCTGGCTCTAAAGGCTGGATTGAGGGGTTGATGTCGTCAACCCCTTGTTTTTGTGAAATCGCGTTAAGCTAGCCTACCCAAAGCCTGAACTAAAGCCTACGTCCTTCAGTCGAAATCTATTCAGGCAGGATTAAAGATTGACTTAATTCTCTTTGTGACTAAAGTGTTGAGAGGGATTTAGACGTTCTGGGTCTAATCGCTCAAAGCAAATAATTGATAATGCCTGCTGCGGAGAAGTTTTCATGAAGCTGAGATTCCTTTCGGTGTCTGTGTTAGGTGCGCTGGCAATCGCTCTACCGCCCGCATCAGCCAATACCCTCACCGCCTGGAAATTTGATGCCCAACGCGATCGCCTTAGCTTTACCACCGATGAAGAAGTGCAACCTGTTGCTAAAATCATTGGGGATCCAACCCGTGTGGTGATTGACTTGCCTGGGATTCGGCTCAAGCGGCCTAAATTTTTGAGTGCGCTGAGCGGTAAGTATAAATCTTTGCGCATTGGTCAATTTAACGCCCAGACCACACGACTTGTGGTTGAGCTAGACCCGGGCTATAACGTTGACCCTAAACGTATTAAGGTTCAGGCTAATTCACGGCGCAGTTGGTCTTTAGTTTTACCAGAAGCTGGGCAAGGTAACGATCAGCCAGAAGCACCACTTGCGGTTCCGGCGGTTCATCCAGATTTTATCCGCAACGGCAGCATTGGCGGCGTACTGTCCGTTGGGCAGGAAATGCGATGGCTAGAGCAGCGCCTTGCGGCAGTTCACAGCCGCTATCCGGTTGTAACCCCTGGCCTGTTTATTTTAGATCTCAGCACCGGAGACTATGCCGATCTCAATGGTGGTAAGGCATTTCCGGCTGCCAGCGTCATTAAGCTGCCCATTTTGATGGCCTTTTTTCAGGATGTGGATGCAGGCAAAGTTACCCTGAGCGAGAAACTGGTGATGCGACCTGAACTCATAGGGTCGGGTTCTGGCTACATGCAAGATCTAGCCCCTTGGTCTTCTTTCTCGGCGCAGTATACCGTCGGCAAAATGATTGAAACCAGCGATAATACTGCCACCAATATGATTATTAAGCGATTGGGGGGCGCAAAGGTCTTAAATCAGCGTTTCCGCAGTTGGGGTTTACAGGATACGGCGATTCGTAACTGGCTGCCCGATCTAAGGGGTACAAATACCGTCAGCGCCCATGATTTGGCGTTGATTTTGACCAAATTAGCAAAGGGGAATTTGCTGTCTGCCAGCAGCCAAGCCCGTGCGATCGCCATTCTCAAAACCTGTCATACCCGTAGTCTGCTAGTGCCTGGAATTGGCCCTGGAGCAGAAATTGCCCACAAAACAGGAGACATCGGGTTTGTGATTGGGGATGCGGGAATTATCTATATGCCGAACGGTAGGCAATACATTGCGGCGGTGATGCTGCGCCGCCCCTATGATGACCCACGGGGTCGAGATTATGTTCAGTCGATTTCTCGTTTGACCTATTCTTATTTTTCTAACCGCTGAGGCGACGACTCCGGCACGGCACGAAATTAGGCAAGACGTTAAGAAAACATAGATTTTGGGAATTCTGACTTATATCAATACGATTAGTGAATGCCGCAACTGGGCGAAAGAAAAATGTACCAGACCAATAGCTATAAAAACGTCATGGAGCTACTCATTGATGATGAAATTGATCGACAGACGTGTAGCTATTCTCAGATAGAGGCGCAAGAGATTAACCGAATTGAGGTGGCAACCTATGCACTTAATCGCGTTCCGCCGCTGTATGCATCGAGCCAAGAAGGAATCGAACGTCAGTATGAGCGCGGATTGTCTGAATTTAGCGATCACATCACGGCGACGGTTACGCAGGCACTAAACAAGGTGCATCAAAACCCTTCTGCTAAGGCCACGCCATTGCCTCGTTTAGAAGAGGCGGTTGAAACGGAAGTTACCTTTTCTGAACAGGATCTTAAGGAAATTTCAACTTGGTTTTGAAGAGTTAGATTTTGATCTGCCTCATCTGAAGCTAGTTCACCTTAGATGAGCCTTCAGCGCAAATGAAGGTTGAATAGGTGAATTTTGGCGCGGCAGGGGGCGTTTGAGAAGGAACGTTTGTTCTACACATGCCCGTCACGGGAATGTTGCCTTCTACGGCATAAACTGCGCCTGTGTAGCTGGCAAACCCAGGTTTTTTGGCGATCGCAACCATTACAGCCTTAGCGGTATCGGCTTCACGCACTTCGAGGTGATATTCTTCTGTGTCTATGGGCGTATCTGAAGCGAGCTGCTTAAGATCACTGGTAAATTTTCCCTTGACGAGCCTTTCGGCCTGTTGGGACAGCAGCAAAATGCCGAGGTAGGTTCTGCCCGTATCCTGTTTGGCGATCGCCACTTTGTTTGAAAGTTTCTTGCGTAGGTCGTTGATTAGGCCTGGGGTTAGCGTTGGCTCTGCTGTCGCGGAAGGAGATGAGGTCGCCAAAGGTAAAGATGGGACTGAGGGAGATGGCGTTGAGCTGCTGGACGTTGCGGCTGCTGAAGACTGAGCCACCGACGGAGTGGGAGAAGGTGCTGTAACCGTGTGGGTTGAGCAGCCTGACATGAGTAGCCCCACTGAGCCGCCTGCAATGCCGATAGACCGCAATTTTGAAAAACAATAAGCCATACTGGCGCAGTAGACCGTTTATAAGTAAATGAGCTGTATTTCTACAGACTTATTCTGTCATCAAACACTAAACATTCGTCTAACGTCTAGTGGTACGTCGGGGAAAGCAAGGGGGGGAATTTCTCCAACAGTCAAGGTCAACTCAGTGCTGTAGCCACCATCAGGCACTAAATCTCGAAAAACCTTGAGGTGAAGCGCCTTTAGATTGACCACCCAGTATTCTTGAATTCCAGCCGCTTCATAGATTTTTTTTTTGATTCCTAAGTCTTTTTCTAGAGTTGTGTTTGAAAACTCTATTAGCCAGAGAATATCTTCTGGGTATGGGTGATGGCCTAAATACCGTCCAATGGGCGGTACAACCACCGCAATATCTGGCTCTGGCTCCGAAGC
>JBGSVR010000617.1:0-4445 GCA_041752855.1 Thermosynechococcaceae cyanobacterium | reverse complement strand
GCCAACTGCCAAAGCTGCGTTTCGTAGTAGCGATCGCCTGTCCCCAATACCACAAACTGCGCGTCGGTATAGGACAAAAACCGATCCATCATTTGCAGAATCAGGTCTAAGCCCTTTTGTTCTACCAATCGAGACACCATCCCTAGCAAAAAGGCTTTAGAATTCACCTCAAGCCCCAGCTCCTCTTGAAGCGCAATCTTATTCACCTTGCGGTTGTCTAAGGTTTCGGCGGTATAGGTTTTGACTAAATACTTATCTTTTGCGGGGTCATAGACTTCGGTGTCAATACCGTTAAGGATACCGACGGTGCGATCGCCAATAAAAGACAGTAGCCCTTCCAAGGTCTCGCCATACTCCGGCGTTTTAATCTGTTCCGCATAGGTAGGCGAAACCGTATTGACGCGATCTGCGTACTGAACCGCAGCTGCCATCAGGTTATGCCCCTGCATATACCAGGGGCACCAGGTAATTTGATCGAGCTTCCAGCGCCAAGGTCCTTGGTAGGCCAAATTGTGAATGGTAAAGACCGTGCTGATATCCGGTGACTGGTGCATCCATACTGGCAACATGCCCGTATGCCAGTCGTGGCAGTGAAGGATCTGGGGTTTCCAGTAGTTCCAGCAAAACTCCGCTGCCCCATTAGAGAAAAACGTAAACCGCCAGTCTTCGCTATCACCACCATAAATATTCCGTGGGGCAAAGGACGGGTGCCCCATTAGGTAAAGCGGTACATCGGTTCCAGGTAAGACCGTTTCGTACACTGCAAAGTGATGGAACATGGCATAGCCCCACCAGACAGGATCCTTTGGAATCTCCATTTTGTCGTCTAAGAAGCCGTAATAGGGCATGAATATGCGCACATCATGCCCCATGCGGCGCAGAAACTTAGGCAGCGCCCCTACTACATCACCCATTCCTCCGACCTTGGCGATCGGAGACGCTTCTGCCGCGACAAACAGAATTCGCATATTACCTTATTACCCTGTGCTGGATTCAATGAGCCTAGTTTGTGCTTCCACTTTGATGGGCCGTCCATCATGAACCGTCCATTAAAGTCCTGTCGTTAGTCTAATGGTCGAGGGTAAAGAATCCAACTAGTCACGGTAAATAATCATCAAAAAGGGCTAGAACCAGTCCAGCCCTTTTTAATTGCTTTCATTTTAGATTCTAATGTGCAGTCTAGAATCCGCCAAACAGCGCGCGCAGAACGCTAAAAGACCCTAGCGGTGAGGTGACGGTACTAAATACATCGCCAAAGGCAGCTAGCCCAGACTTGCCCACAATCACAACGTCGTTATTGCGCAGGGGTGGATTGCCTTCTTCACTAACAGGCGCATTAAATGAAACCTTAATGACGCGCTCCGTGACAGTTCCATCTGGGTTTAGTCGTACCAGCTTCACAGAGCTTTTGTTAGCACGTTTGCTGTCAAACCCTCCCGCAGAAAGCACGGCGGTACTTAAAGGCGTATTGGGCTTAATTTTAACGGTGCCCGGACGAATCACTTCACCCACCACGTTGACATCAATGGTTGCGGGTGAAAGCGTTGCATCAGAGAGGAACTGCTGCTCCTCTGCCGTTAGGGGTACTACTGATTTTGAAACGACGACCGTATCTCCCTGCTGGAGTGGAATATCTTGCCGGATATCGCCTTCTACCAGAAGCCGCCACAGATCAACAGATAAAAGCTGCTCATTGCCCATGCGAGATACGCGCCGCACCTGAATTTTACGAACATCTGCTTCTGGCTTAATGCCGCCTGCAAGCTGAATGGCTTGTGAAACGGTCGGTAAATTTCTAGAAGTAGAGCCAGAGGAGGTTCCTTGGGTGCCCGCTTGACCAATCACAGAATTACCCGCCTGAACCACATACGGGCCTGGACGAAACACCTGCCCCACGATGGCAATATTGAGGGGTTGAGTGTTATCAGCAGCAAAACTTGAGTTAACGGCGGCGGCAAAATCTTCAATCGAGGGTTTCTCAGACGCCTGTACCACCACAATGTCTCCATCGCGGAGGCGGATATCTTGACTAATGTCTCCATCTCGAATCAGCCGCATGAGGTCAACTGAAATCGTGTCATATTTACTGGGCTGATCAAACTTGGAGCGTCGAACCTGGATATTGCGTAGGTTTGCGGAGGGGGTAACGCCACCAGAGAGTTTCAGAAGCTGCGACACGGTTGGAATTTGGTCGGTTCCAGTAAAGGGATAGGTGCCTGGTTTGACCACTTCCCCAGAAACGGCGAGGGTAAGCTGACGAGGCTTCACCAAAACCAGCGTAAGGTAGGGTCGCTTAAAGTATTTTTTATATTGGGCGCTAATGTTGGCCTCAGCTTCTCGGATGGTTTTGCCACCGACAAAAACGCGTCCTACAAAGGGTAGCGTAAGGCTTCCGTCTACTAAAACACTGTAGGGCGTCGCAAAGAGTTCATTTTGACCAAACATGTCTAGCTTAATCTGGTCGCCTGGACCTAAAACATAGTCTGCTTGGTTAACGTTGGATAAACTGGCGGGGGATGAATTGCCCAACCCAGGAAGAACGGGTGGTGGGGAGATCTGCTGGCTAGATGATGGTGCAGCAAGAGCCATTGTAGAAACAAAGGTCGATAGAGCAATCAAAACTAGCGATTTAGCAGGACGAGTCATTTTTTTATCCAAACCAGGAGTTAAGTTAACTAATGAGAGGGTTAACTGATGAGGGGGCATAAATCTTGAGACGTACATCTATCCAAGGATGTTTCTAGTCGCCACCAATCTGGCATATTCGTCTCAAGTTTGGCAATATTAGCTCAATGACTCCCTGAAGTCAAAGTTGAAAATATTTGTAGATGGTATTTTTTTTGGAAACGAATGACTAGCTAAGAGATTATCGTTTTTCTTGGATACATAGGCTAGACGCTGATTTTGCTAGATGTGTACTCACTATTCCATCATGTTCTATCTTACAAAAAGGTGGAGTCTTCCGGCACATTTATTTGTAATTTTTAAGCGTTAATTTTAGAGAGGAAAATGGGTATTCTATTGCGACTAAATTTATTCTTGCTGTAAAGCTGGGCATTTTAGACAATGGGTTATCTTTGTCGAAATTACTGACGATGCGATATGCAATCTAACTGACTGTAGAGAATTCTGAATGTTTCCCAGGATTAACGGCATCAGTATCGTTAATCCTGGGAAACATTCAGAATAAACTTAACTGCAAAACCTAAATAGGGGCGGCTACTGTCTTGGCACAATGCGCCTTCGGCAAAGCAGTCCTTAGCATGAAGCAGGTCTAGGTCGAAGATCCCACGGTCTCAACTGTGACAGAGCCTGACGTACTTACCCAGGCAATTTGCTGAATTTGCCGATGCTGAGCGTAAATGCGGGTTTGGTCAGGCGATCGCCCTTCCACCTCTACTTCCACCCGGGGCGCGCCTTCTTGATGCCGCAGCGCTTGGGCATGACGAAACGCCGCCGCCACTAAATCAGAAGATTCAGGCACCACGAGCCAGTGACTTGCCGCAGTGCGCTGAGGCAATGTGCCCATTAAAACATGCTGCAAATCTTCCATATTGAGCGAAAACCCAATCCCTGGAATCATCTGCCCTTGGGGATGATATAGGCTCAAAAGCTGGTCATAGCGACCCCCTTGGCCTAACACCCGTTGACCGCTAAGGCTGTCGCTGACCACCTCAAAAACCAGCCCTGTGTAGTAGTCAAAGCTTTGAATAAGGCTCAGGTCTAGGGTGACGGAGGGATGGCCTTCTAAAAGCTCCACTACAGATTTAAGCCGCTGTACTGCCGCAAGCTGGGTGGCATCTAAAGACCATTGGCTGACCTGTTGCAGCACTGAAATGGGTTCACCGCGCAAGTCCATCAGCTTTAGGGCGCGATTTCGCAGAGTCGGTTCTAGCGGTAGTTGCTCAAGCTCTACGTAGTTAAGTTGGGCGATCGCCTCCCTCACCTTCCCCCGCAGCGGCTTTGGGAAATCCCAGAGGAGCGACCGTGTTAGACCTGCATCCCCCAAGACCAAATGCCACTGCTCCAGCCCTAGGCTAGACAACGCATCTGCCAACAGCAGCAGCACCTCTGCATCCGCACTAACGCCCCCAGCCCCTAGCAGCTCTACCCCAGTCTGATAAAACTCATGCTGCCCATAGGTTTGACCCGTTGGCTGTCGCCGAAAAATGTTGGCGGTATAAAAAAGCCGTTGCGGGTACGTCTCTACCATGCGTGTTGCTGCTGCACGGGCGATCGATGCCGTTAATTCGGGACGTAGCCCTAAAATGCCCTCGTCTGCATCCCACACCTGAATCACGGTTTCTGGTCGCACAGCCTCACCTGCCACCAGCGTGTCTAGGCGCTCTAGCGTGGGCGTAATAATGCGGTGATAGCTCCAGCCGTTAAATACGTCCTGAAGTCGATGCTCAATCCATTGCTTTTGAGCCACATCTACGGGCAAC
>JBGSVR010000616.1:0-8391 GCA_041752855.1 Thermosynechococcaceae cyanobacterium | reverse complement strand
TATATAGACATAATTGCCTATAAAACGGGTTTGGGCTTCGCTCAACCAACACCAATACGTATTTTGTGGTTTGAGCTAAGCCGAAACCCAATCCCAGCCTGTAACTTTATTCCCCTTCCATGTTAACAAAGCCAATACTTTCAATAACTTCTGGCAACATATCCCCCTAGTGGCCTCCTATCCTTCCTAATCTAGGATTATCGTCCATAAATCCATCATTTCAAGAGATTGAGGGAAGACACCATGCAGCTCTTTGCCGATGCCAGCCAGCGCCTTGAAAAAGCACTTCAGTACGTTGATCTACCCGAAGATGCCCTCACCCACCTTCGTCACCCAAAATCTTCACTAGCCGTTTCAATCCCCGTGCGGATGGATGATGGCGCTCTAAGAGTATTTCAGGGTTATCGGGTGCGCTATGACGATACCCGTGGCCCCACCAAAGGCGGCGTGCGCTATCACCCCAACGTGTCTCACGATGAAGTGCAGTCTCTGGCCTTTTGGATGACCTTTAAGTGTGCGGTGCTGAACCTACCCTTTGGGGGCGGCAAAGGCGGTATTACCCTCGACCCAAAATCCCTTTCTAAGATGGAGCTAGAGCGGCTGAGCCGAGGCTACATTGACGCGATCGCCGATTTCATTGGCCCAGACGTTGATATTCTGGCACCCGATGTCTACACCAACCCCATGATCATGGGCTGGATGATGGATCAGTACAACGTGATTCAGCGCAAAATTGAGCGAGCTGTCGTAACGGGTAAGCCCATTGCGATGGGGGGCAGTGCAGGACGTGATACCGCGACGGGTCTAGGGGCGTTTATGGTGATTGATGCGATCGCACCGCGCTTGGGTTTAACGCCAGATCAGACCACCGTTGCCATTCAGGGCTTTGGGAATGCGGGCAGCATCCTTGCGGTAGAGTTGGCAAAAGCCGGATACAAAATTGTGGCGGTGAGCGATTCTCAAGGCGGCATTTATGCGCCTCAGGGCTTAGATATCCCGAGCGTTTTGCAGTACAAAGAATCGAATCGCAGCATTAATGCGGTGTACTGCGAAGGCAGCGTATGCAGCGTCGTGCAGCACACCACCATTTCTAATGAAGATCTTTTGGCACTAGATGTAGATATCTTGATCCCTGCCGCCCTTGAGAACCAGATTACGGAAGTAAATGCCCATCAGATCAAGGCAAAGTACATTTTTGAAGTCGCCAATGGCCCCATCACGTCCGCGGCTGATGAGATTCTAGACCGAAACGGAAAGATGATTTTTCCCGATATTTTGATCAATGCGGGTGGGGTAACGGTGAGCTACTTTGAGTGGGTGCAAAACCGGAGTGGTCTGTACTGGTCAGAAGAGGAAGTCTATACCCAGCTCAAGCAGCGCATGGTCACGGCAACAGAGTCGATCTGGAAAGTCTCGCAGCAGCAGGGAATTTCGCTACGAACCGCAGGCTATGTTTTAGCGCTGGAGCGAATTGGAGAGGCGATCGCCGCAAAGGGTACCCGCGATTACTACGTGCGTTAATGGTTCAATAACGCTTCAACAAAAACTGACGCATCTTTATAAAGATGCGTCAGTTTTACAAATATATGGAGGGAAACAACGTTGGCTCAATAACTAAAGCTGAGCTAACGTCATCTCACTTCGGCTAGGCAAGGACTCGTTTAGTAACGTCGTCCGCCACCACCGCCACCGCCGCCACCAAAGCTGCCGGGGCGTCCGCCACCGCCGCCACCACCGCGATTGTCTTCGCGAGGTTTAGCTTTGTTGACTTTCAAAGAACGACCCATCCATTCAGCGCCGTCAAGTTCAGCGATCGCCTTTTCTTCTTCAGCGTCACTACCCATTTCGACAAACGCGAATCCACGCATACGGCCTGTTTCGCGGTCTGTAGGAAGCTGAACTCTTTTTACAGAGCCATACTCAGCAAACACAGAAGTTAGATCTTCTTGCGTAACGTCATAGGAGAGGTTACCAACGTAAATCGACATAAGAAAATTCCAGAGTAGAAGACAGGGTTTAAGACTTGAGTAATGTGGCGAAGCATTTTTAACCGACTAGGGAGGATCCCCTTAACCAACAAAGAAGCCGTGCCATCAATTGTTCATCTTGCGCACCATTGTAACTTAGGCAAAGGCATTCACACTATCCCAAAGGAGAGGAAGACCCCACAAAGATCTGAAAATATGAAGGCCATCGCGTCAGAACGTTAGCGCCCACAGCGATTGCGGTAGAGATTTGGCGACGGATGAGAGCCGATCTGTCGCGTTGCAATACTTCAGAAACATTCTTGTGAAAGGATCTTAGATATCTCAGATAAAGTGACCCACCGCGTTGTATATTAACTGAGGCAATGCTTTAATCCTGATGCGATTACTGAAACCCATGTCATCAAAAGGCAACTATCTTAAGCTGTCTTACAATGGCCTGAAGTCTTAGATAAAGTTTTGATAAAGATTTGAACAATCGCCACCTCCGTGTAAAAACGTTTCGATGGCAGTCGCTTAAGTACTTGTCAATTACCTGTTTGTCAATGACAAAAAAACACCGAAAACGTTTAGGAGCGCACTATGTCAATTGCGGTTGGAATGATTGAGACGAAGGGATTTCCTGCCGTGGTAGAGGCGGCTGATGCAATGGTAAAGGCAGCCCGCGTCACGCTAGTAGGTTATGAGAAGATTGGCAGCGGTCGCGTGACGGTCATTATTCGGGGCAATGTCTCTGAAGTACAGGCTTCGATCGCAGCGGGTGTTGAGTCTGCGAAGCGCGTTAACGGCGGCGAAGTGCTTTCCACTCACATCATTGCTCGTCCCCACGAGAACTTGGAGTACGTTCTGCCTATTCGCTACACCGAAGAAGTGGATCAGTTTAGAGAAAACTAAGGCTTAAAGCCTACTAAAAAGCGCTAGCCGACTTCAATGGTTCTGCTAGCGCTTTTTATTTGAGCGTTTAAGTTTTGAACCTTTATAAAGACATTGCGCCAAAGGTCAACGCAATTACAAAAGCCGCCAGAATAGGGATTGCAACGATCAGCGCTTCGACTGGAATTTTAGCTGTTGGCCCTTGAGATTTCACGACGAAGAATACGCTTCCTATCCCCAAAAGAATCCACAGAAAGGCAAATCCGAGAAAAAAGACGTAGGGTGATTCTTCCATATCAAAAACGCGTTGCGTGCCTTCATCTTGAGCCTAATGAGTCTAACACTTCAGTTTTTATGTCTGATTAACCGTGCTTTAAGCCCGTCTCTAGCCCTGTGAGGGACTGCTCCATTTTGAGGTGCGTGATTCCAGCTTCTTCAAACGGTTCTCCAATGGCTATAAATCCAAGCTGTTTATAAAACTTGGCAGCGGGCATTTGGGCATGAAGCGTTAGCGTTGTGTAGCCCTGAGATAAGCTGTAGGCGATCGCCGTATGCACAATTTCAGCCCCAATCCCCTGCTGTCGACGAGGTTTTAGAACCGCTAATCTTTCGAGCTTGAGGCCAGAGGAGCCAATCATTTCTCGCAGACGGGCAACGCCTGCGCTTTCGCCGCAAACTTTTGCCACTAAGTGAATAGACTTTTGATCTAGTCCATCCCAATCTAGAGCGGAGTCAATGCCCTGCTCTTCATGAAAGACTGCCGTTCTGATGTAACGGATAGCGGTAATTTCGTCGTCAAATAGACAGGTCTTAATGGACAGATCTGTGGATAATTCCATAAATAATCTACAAAACCTGAACGTTATTTTATGTCATTCATAACCATGCCGCTAACCCCCTAAGCCTTGGAGCAGGGCGCTGAGCTTGCGAAATTCTTCGGACTGGCCTTGGCCTTGACTTAAATAAAGCTGCCGCGCCGTTCTAAATTCGGCGATCGCCTCTTCTTTGCGGTTGCGATCTTGAAGTGCCAACCCTGTCCGATGGTGGGCAATCGGGTTTTGAGGCTGACTTTGAATCGCCTGACGATAGGCCACCAGCGCCCCTAAAGAATTCCCTTTCGCCCGCAAAATATCGCCAACGCCAATGTGCCCATCGGGTAGTCTGCTGTCAGCATTGGTAGCGCGACGATAGGCTTCTAACGCCTCATCTAAGCTCCCTTGACCCTGCAAAATATTGCCTGCTTTGACGTTGATTTTGGCATTGCGGGGTTCTAAGGTCATGGCCTGCTTTGCCGCAGCGGTTGCGCTCTCGGCATTTCCCTGAGACAGGAATGCGTAGGCTAACCCAATTTGCACTTCTCCATTTTTGGGCGCGAGCTGCGCCGCTTTCTGAAGCGCCGCGATCGCTTCAGAAGTCTGCTGTTGCTGTAGCGCTAAAATGCCCAACGCGCGATAAGCATTCGCATTTTTAGGATCGATCGACACTATTTTTTGATACAGCTTCAGCGCATTCGTATAGTTTCGCTGACGGCTATAGATAACGGCTAACCCTTCATAGGCATCGGTGCGCTTTGGGTCAAGCTCAATGACGCGCTGATACGCCTGCGCTGCATTGGCATAATCATTGAGATTGGCGAGGGAAAAAGCCAATGCGTAGTAAAAATTGGGGTCACGTCCCTCTAGGGCGATCGCCTGCTGATAGGTCGCCACCGCCTCTTTATAGTCACCCTGCTGCGCCTGAATAAACCCAATCGCTGAAACGATGCGCGCATTTTTAGGGTCTAGCGGCTGAGCCTGCCGATAAATTTGAAGCGCCGCGTCATACTTCCCCCCATCAATCAAAGCCTTACCGCGCTTAAACAGTTCATAAAGCTGAAGGGCATTGGCTGGGGACGGCAAAATGGGTTTAGCCTGAGCCATAACGTGGACAGGGGCAAAAGCGCCCAAACCAAGAGATAGCACTAAACCTGCAATTAAAATGGGCTGAGTTCGCACGAATGGCTCCTCATTGACACAACAGAACAATTCCCTTGACTGTATTCGAGGCTCAATTGAGCCTTGCGAAAGACTTGAGTACAGCGAGGGCAACCCTAGCCTACCTCAAGCGCGAGGTCTTCAGACCACCCGAGGTTCTACGCCTCCGCAAATCCACAGTAATTCTTGACAGATCGATGCCTCATCATTCATGCCTAGCTAACCAAATGGCTCTCAAACCTTAACGATTTGAGAGCCATTTAGTGTTTGGTGGCTATGAGCAAAAGCCTCTTACTGAAGCAGATCAGGTGCTTAACAGTAAGCTGACAGCTCCACAGGGACTGGCTTTACATTCCAAATCTCATTGCAGTAATCATGAATCGAACGGTCAGAAGAGAACTTGCCCATCCGTGCCGCATTCAAAATCGACATCCGCGTCCAGCGTTCTTGATCGCGATAGGCCAAGCTAACCTCATCCTGACAAGCAATATAGGATTCAAAATCTGCAAACAAAAAGTAAGGATCTTGGTGCAATAGCAGGTCTACCACTGGCCTAAAAATGTCACCATCGCCATGAGAGAAAAAGCCAGACGAAATCCGGTCGATCGCCAGCTTTAGCTCAGGGTTGCTGTGGTAGTAGTCCATCGGCTGATAGCCTTGAGCGCGTTTGGCGTAGACTTCTTCTGCGGTTAACCCAAATAAGAAGAAGTTTTCAGCCCCTACTTCCTCACGAATTTCGACGTTTGCGCCGTCTAAGGTCCCAATGGTCATGGCTCCATTCATCGCAAACTTCATGTTGCCCGTTCCAGAGGCTTCCTTGCCTGCGGTTGAAATTTGCTCTGATAAGTCAGCGGCTGGGTAAACGCGCTGGGCAAACTTCACGTTGAAGTTTTTCATGAACAGCACCTTAAGCCGTCCCCGCACGTCAGGGTCGCGGTTGACAATATCGCCCACAGAGTTGATCAGCTTAATAATCAGCTTCGCCATGTGGTAGCCCGGAGCAGCCTTACCCCCAAACAGGAATGTACGCGGCGTAATTTCGACATCAGGGTTGGCCTTAATGCGGTTATACAGCGTGATGATGTGCAGCACGTTGAGATGCTGACGCTTGTACTCGTGGATGCGCTTGGCCTGAATATCAAAGAGCGAGGTGGGGTCTACCGTTAGGCCGTAATTGTTTTGGATGTAAACCGAAAGGTCGCGTTTACGGTCAAGCTTGATCTGCCGCCACCGCTGCTGAAACTCAGAATCATCCACATAGGCTTCAATCTTGCGGAGTTCATCTAGATTGCGCACCCACTGATCGCCAATTTTTTCGGTAATGAGTTTGGCAAGGGGCTGGTTGCTCAGCACCATAAACCGACGGGGCGTAACGCCATTGGTTTTATTGCTGAATTTTTCGGGGTACATTTCCCAAAAATCTTTGAGAACGTCTGACTTCAGCAGGTCTGTATGGAGTGCTGCAACCCCATTAATGGCATGACTGCCCACGCAGGCCAGGTGAGCCATGCGAACATAGCGATCGCCACTTTCATCAATCAGCGACATTCGCCCCAGTCGCGCATCATCATCGGGGAAGCGAATCCGGACTTCATCTAAGAAGCGAAGGTTAATTTCGTAGATGATTTCAAGATGGCGCGGCAAAATTTGGGAGAACAAATCAATCGGCCAACGCTCTAATGCCTCTGGCATGAGTGTGTGGTTGGTGTAAGCCAAGGTTTTTTGCGTAATTGACCAAGCCTTGTCCCAGGGGAGATCGTGATCGTCAATGAGCAACCGCATCAGCTCCGCCACTGAAATGGCGGGATGGGTGTCGTTGAGCTGCACTGCAAACTTTTCATGGAAATGATCGATGGGAATGCCCTGACGCTTCAGAATTCTGATCATGTCTTGAAGGGAACAAGACACAAAGAAAATCTGTTGAGTCAAACGCAGCAGCTTACCCTGGGAGCCATCGTCATTAGGGTACAAAACCTTAGAGATATTTTCTGAAAAGACCTTCTCGTGGACTGCACCCACATAGTCGCCGGAGTTAAAAGCGCCAAAGTCAAAGGATTCTGGAGCCTGAGCTGTCCATAACCTTAGGGTATTAGCAGTATTCGTCTTGTAGCCCATGATGGGCGTATCGTAAGGGATGCCCTGTAGAACCTGATAGGGTGCCCACCGAACTTTCTTATTACCGTGGTTGTCCACATAGTGTTCGGTATGTCCCCCAATTTTGACGGAAACAGCCCACTCTGGTCTGGGTAATTCCCAAGGGTTTCCGGCTTTGAGCCATTTGTCCGTCAGCTCAATCTGCCAACCATCTTTAATGTCTTGGGCAAAAATCCCAAACTCGTAGCGAATGCCATAGCCAATGGTCGGAATGTCTAAGGTGGCTAAAGAATCGAGATAGCAGGCCGCCAATCGCCCTAGCCCACCGTTGCCTAAGCCTGGTTCTTCTTCTTGCTCTAGCAGGTCGTCAAAATCAAGTCCAAGCTCGGTCATGGCCTGCTTAGTCTGGTCATAAATGCCTAGGTTTACTAGGTTATTGCCCAGGTGAGGTCCCATCAAAAACTCTGCGGAAAGATACGCCACGGTGCGCGATCCGCTCGTGGTATAGGTGGCAGCAGTGTTGATCCAGCGCTGAAGCATGCGATCGCGCACGGTATAGGCCAGTGCCTGATAGTAGTCGTTTTGGCTGGCAAGACCTGGAAACTTGCCCAGCACATAGAACAAATTGTCGAGAAACGAGCGTTTGAGAATATCAACGCCCAGCCCTGTGCGGCTAAGATCACAGGTCATCGTTTCAATGGTCAGGTCAGAGGCCGTTTGCATGCATCAATTCCTTTACAACTAAGGCGTCTAATTATTCCCATCCTAGAGTTTTATGGACAGGATTGATTATGACTACTGCAAGCTTTTCACACTCATCTGCTCGAAACGGTTGCCTATGACACCAAATCGGTTGAGCATGGTGCCTGATTAGGCTCCTATGGAAACACAACTACTAAACACGGCTAGGACTCAAAAAACGATCCAGCCAGCGATTCACAACGCTGCGGACTTGATGCGTGCGATACCACCGTTGAAATGCTTTTTCGTAGGCTTCTCCGCCAAGATGCAGTACGTTCCAGGTTTTGAGTCCTAAAAATAAGCCCCAAAATAGCAGAATGTAGAGCGACCAAGGAAACCCAAATCCCATCAACCCATTCAGTAAGATCAGACTGCCGTTGATAATGCTAAAGCGACCCACCTTCCGCTTAAGGTCTGCGCGCCGATGCTGATTAAATGCTTCGCGCTTTTGGTTTTCGTCGTTAGACTGCATCCAGGCTTTTTCGGCCTGCTGCACAATCGCTGCCGGAATCGCTAAATCTTCGGCAATATCAAGGAGCTGTGTGCGAGAAAATTCACCTGCGTAGGCGTGTTGAGCGATCGCCAGGTTCAGAATTTGCTGCACCTCTTCTTGAGAATAGATCTGCTTGTCATTGGGCGCTTCAGAATTTGCCATCGCGATTGCTCTCCCCTGAATGCATCAAGGATCAATATGACCCTATTTTAATCATTTCATCTTGAGATTG
>JBGSVR010000615.1:0-11634 GCA_041752855.1 Thermosynechococcaceae cyanobacterium | reverse complement strand
TTGAAGCAATTCAGCTTAAGCCATAGCAGATAGGGTCAACGGATCGTGGTATAGATCAGGTGGTTGGCGACACAGCACTTCGACCTTCATACCTAAAGGAAACTGACGATGATTGCAGCAGCGCCCTCACTCTCTGGCCTAAACGATCTTCGAGCCGCATTACCCCATATCGCCGGAGCAGAGGCAGACCTTGCCGCCATCACCAATCATTCTGAACCCATCTTTCTTTCTCAAACAAACCTTCGCCTAGAGAACATTACTGCTGGGTTTGCCTGCGCGCTACACATGCATCAGCCCACCATCCCCGCTGGAGCGAATGGTGAGCTGATTTGCAATCTGCAAAATATGTTTGAGCATCAGGGCGACGGCGACAACCACAACGCCAGCGTCTTTGCCTGGTGCTATAGCCGCATGGGAGATTTTATCCCAGAGCTGGTTGACCAAGGCTGCAACCCACGCATCATGCTCGATTACTCCGGCAACCTGCTGTGGGGACTCGTCCAGATGGGGCGGGATGACATTCTCAACAACCTGAAGCGCATCACCTGTGAGCCTCAGTATCAGCCCCATGTTGAATGGCTCGGCACCATGTGGAGCCATGCGGTGGTGCCTTCTACCCCCATCCCCGATCTCAAGCTTCAAATCCAGGCTTGGCAGCAATATTTTGCCTCTATTTTTGGGGTAGAAGCGCTTGGGCGCGTGAAAGGCTTTTCGCCGCCAGAAATGCACATGCCCAACCATCCTGATGTGCTGTATGAGTACATCAAAGCCCTCAAAGAGTGCGGCTATCGCTGGCTGATGGTGCAGGAACATTCTTTAGAAAATCTGGATGGCTCCAGCCTGAGTCAAGCACAAAAATATATCCCAAATCGTTTGGTGACTCGTAATTCTAAGGGCGAAACGATTAGCATTACGGCGCTCATAAAAACCCAAGGATCTGATACCAAACTGGTGGCGCAGATGCAGCCCTACCATGAGGCAAAGGGCTGGGGACGACAAACCATTGGCAATGTAGAGGTACCTTCCCTCGTGACGCAAATTGCCGATGGCGAAAATGGCGGCGTGATGATGAACGAGTTCCCCCGTGATTTCCCCAGACCTTGGCACGAAATCCGTGACCAGCAATCTGGTGTGGTGGGCTTTAACGGCACAGAATATCTGGAGCTAATTGAAGCGGCAGGGGTGAACCCAGAAGACTACCCCACCTGTCAGGCCGTGCAACAGCACAAGATTTGGCAGCGGGTTGACCCACAGAATGCGACACCGGAGGGGGTTGAGGGGGCGATCGCAGATCTCAAAGCCACCGACCATCAGTTCCACATGGATGGCGCATCCTGGACGAATGACCTGAGCTGGGTGCAGGGCTACGAGAATGTGCTAGAACCCATGAACCAGCTCAGCGCTCACTTCCATGAAAAATATGATTTGCTGGTACAGGCCGATCCGTCCGTCACGCAGCGGCAAGATTACCAAGAGGCGCTGCTCTACAACCTGCTCGTGCAGACAAGCTGCTTCAGGTACTGGGGGCAGGGCACCTGGACAGAGTATGCCCGTGAACTGTACCGACGCGGAGAGTCGTTGGTACAGCACTAAAGCCTATGAAATCCGTGAATATCCCTAAAATTTGAGTAGAATAGAGTCCCATATCTGTGAAATCCCACTCTCTGAGCGCACGCGACTATGGTTCCTCAGCTTTCGAGTCAGGCAATCCACAACCTAAAAGATGATTTTGACCATCTGTTAGACCGCCTACCTAGTCTTCAAAACGGGGAATATATCTACGAAGCGCTGCTGACAATGCTGCGGATGACAGAAGAAGATATTGCGCGTCTGGACTGGAAAATTCTGAAAGCTGCGCTCAAGGATATGGAGCGTGCATTTCAGGTCTTTAACAGCTACCGTCACGTCCGTAAAATCGCTGTCTTTGGCTCGGCTCGGCTCCCCGCAGACAGCGACGAATACCAGATGGCAGCTAACTTTGCGCGCTGCATCACAGGCCAAGGCTTTATGGTGATGACGGGGGCAGGCGGCGGCATTATGGAAGCCGTCAATAAAGGTGCCGGAGCTGAGCAGTCCTTTGGCCTCAATATTCAGCTCCCCTTTGAGCAAAATTCTAATCCCTTTATTGAAGGGGATCCGAAGCTGATTAACTTTAAGTATTTCTTTACCCGCAAGCTATTTTTTCTGCGAGAGGCCGATGCGATCGCCGCTTTCCCTGGCGGATTTGGCACCCAAGACGAAGCATTTGAGGCGCTGACCCTCAGCCAAACCGGAAAATCTCCCCCTGTGCCCCTTGTGCTGATTGATAAACCTGGGGGCACCTACTGGCACGCCTGGGACGAGTATATTCAAAAAGAGCTGATTCCCAGAGGTCTTATTAATCCAGAAGATCGTCAGCTTTATACCATTACCGATGATTTACAGGTGGGCTGTGAGGCGATCGCAGGGTTTTACCGCGTCTATCACTCCAGTCGGTATGTGGGCGACCAGCTTGTGATGCGGCTCAACCATGACTTAACGGCAGACCAAGTTGAAACCCTCAACCAAACTTTTCACGATATTTTGCTGTCGGGTCGCATCGAGAAAAGCACTATGCTACCTGGCGAAGCAGAGCATCAGCAGCCACAGCCGCAGCAGGTCATGGATCAAACCGAACAGCTTCCGCGACTGGTGTTTCACTTTAATCAGCGAGATTTAGGGCGGCTATATCAGATGATTTCTGCCATTAACGCCATGAGCCGCGCGCCGGAACTCGAGCATCCCGAACGAAAATAGACTCTTTACTTGGCGGGGATAGGTTGAGCAGATCCTTAAGTCACAGGGGATTCACCTTCCGCTAGGCTTACCCTTACGGAGATCAAAGAACCGTTGGGTTAGGGTCTGGCGATCGCCGTAGATACAAAAAGCTGTGTTGCAGCTTACAATGGTTCAGTTGTAACCTGCGAAGTCACCTTGCTAGAACGATATACTTTACCCGAAATGGGCAGCCTGTGGACTGAAGCCTATAAGTATAAGACGTGGCTCCAGGTAGAAGTTGCAGCCTGTGAAGCCCAAGCAGAACTGGGCACCATTCCGGCAGAAGCCGTCGCCGAAATTAAGGCAAAAGCAGACTTTGACCCACAGCGCATTTTAGAAATTGAGGCTACCGTCAAGCATGACGTGATTGCCTTTCTCACCAACGTCAACGAGTACGTCGGCGATGCAGGTCGCTACATCCACGTCGGCATGACCAGCTCAGACGTGCTGGATACCGCCCTCGCCCTACAGTTGGTTGCCAGCCTAGACATCATCCTCAAGCATGTGGATGCCCTCATTGATGCCATTCGTACCCAAGCCTCTCAGCATCGCTACACCGTGATGGTGGGTCGTAGCCACGGCATCCATGCAGAGCCAATAACCTTTGGGTTTAAGTTAGCAGGTTGGCTGGCGGAAGTCTTACGCAGCAAAGACCGTCTCCTCTATCTCAAAACCGAGATTGCGGTTGGCAAAATCTCTGGAGCCGTGGGCACCTATGCCAATGTAGATCCGCAGGTAGAGGCGATCGCCTGTCAGAAGCTCGGCCTAACCCCCGATACGGCCTCTACGCAGGTGATTTCGCGCGATCGCCACGCCAACTACCTTCAGGTCTTGGCATTACTCGCCGCCACCATCGAACGCATCGCCGTTGAAATTCGCAACCTTCAGCGCACCGACGTTTTAGAAGTCGAAGAATACTTTTCTAAAGGGCAAAAAGGCTCCTCTGCCATGCCCCATAAGCGCAACCCCATCCGTTCTGAGCGCCTCACGGGGTTAGCGCGGCTGATTCGGGGCTATGCAACCACCGCCCTCGAAAACGTGGCGCTTTGGCACGAACGCGATATTTCCCATAGCTCAGCAGAGCGGGTCATGATGCCCGATGCCTGTATTTTGACGCACTTCATGCTGGTCGAAACCACAGATCTGGTAAAAAACCTGCTGGTTTACCCAGAAAACATGAAGCGCAACATGAACCTCTATGGCGGCGTAATCTTTAGCCAGCGTGTGCTGCTAACTTTGGTTGAAAAAGGAATGCTGCGCGAAGAAGCCTACGCCATCGTCCAGAGCAATGCCCACCAGGCTTGGAATACAGAAGGAGGCGACTTTAGAGCCTTGGTTGCCCAAGATCCGAAGGTGAAAGACCATCTCTCTGCTGAAGATTTAGCCGAGTGCTTCAACCCTCAGCACCATTTGCAGAACCTCACAGTTATTTATAAACGCCTTGGCATTGAATAAGTAGAGAGACAAAATTAACGTTACTTGTGAGGCTGGGGTTCCGACTTTGCTCAACCCGCGTCAATACGGGATGTGAGGGTTGAGACTTCGGCTAGCGCTCAGTCGGACACAGGGCCGAAACCCGTTTTATAGCCTGCCTACTTACAAATCATGTCTATGGAATAGGGCGTTTATCTTTTTTTGCAGTAAGCTCAAGCTCAATACTTGCGAAAACCTCTGTCAAAGAGAATGACTCAATGCAAAGCACTCTATTAATAAAGCATTCATTCTTATTTTACTATTTTTCCTTTCTTGCCCTAATTTTACTGCGATATTTTTTGGTTGCTGGAAGCACACACCTGCTTTTCTACTCACTTTTGACAGAGTCTGATTCACATCCCAAAACGCCCTTAGATTCAGCACAAAAAAGCTTAATTTATCAAGACATTAAATTATCTTGCCTTGCCTCAGCCGTCTTTGCACTGGGTGCTGCATTTATTATTTGGGCTTATGATCGGGGCGGAACGCTGCTCTACAGTGATTTTAGATATCAGGACTTATGGTATCTCGGCGTAAGCTATGGAGGGGTTCTTATTCTCCAAGATGCCTACTTTTATTTTGTCCATCGAATACTGCACCACCCTGCATTATTTACGTGGCTGCATCAAGGACACCATAAATCTAGACAGCCTACGGCCTGGACTTCTTTTGCATTTGATTTGCCAGAAGCAGTTATTCAGTCGCTCTTTTTAGTTGGCATAGTATTTATTATTCCAATTCATTTTATTACGCTCATTGCAATCACTATCACGATGACATTTTGGGCTGTCCTAAACCATTTAGGTCTTGATCTTTTCCCACCTGCCTTTCCACATCACTGGCTAGGTCGCTGGTTTATTGGGCCGGCTCATCACTCAATTCATCATCGTAAATATACGGTTCACTATGGGCTATATTTCACATTTTGGGATAGGCTGCTGGGTACTCATGATCCTCAATATGAAAATGAATTTGGAGCAATTTTAAGGCGTTGACTACATTCATGCAGTGGCAAAACTGCATTATTTTGATAGTCTTTACTGCAACAAGGAGATTATGGTAGCGCTATCTTGGAATGGGCTTAAGGACCTTGCATGGAAAGAACTCAATCAGCCTAAATATTTGGTCTACTGCAAGGGTGAGCCTTTAGGCACTAAGGCCGCAGATGTACCGCCTGATGCATCCTCCGTTAATTATGACCAGTGCTTTGTGCGAGATTTTGTCCCCGTTGCACTGGTTTATCTCATTAAAAATCAGGATATTGCAGGGCTAGACGGCGAAACAGTCTCTAGTCAAACAGTTGTTGGCAATTTTTTAGCGACCATTCTTAAGCTCCAGATTACGCCAGATCTGGCAAAGTACATGGAGCGATCGCCTGGCATGATGCCCGCCAGCTTTAAGGTAGAAAACGACACCCTTAAGCCTGACTACGGCGAACGGGCGATCGCCCAAGTCACCCCCGTAGACTCGTGTTTGTGGTGGCTAATTTTGCTTCAGGCTTACTACCGCGCCTGTACTCAGGATTCAACGGCACTGCACCCCGACTTATTTGACGGCACCGAACCACAACCCAAGCTAAGGCGAGCAATTCGGCTAATTTTGAGCCTCTACCTGTCCCATCGGTTTGATGCGGAACCCATGATCTTGGTGCCCGATGGAGCCTGTATGATTGATCGGCGCATGGGGCTGAATGGCTACCCGCTCGAAATTCAAACCCTCTTTTATGCTGGGCTTCAGGTCGCTCGTCAGTTTCTAAAGCCTGAAGAACCCTACCAGGCCAGAATTTCACATCGGCTCAAGCGGCTGAAGCGCCAGCTTTGTGAAGACTACTGGCTAGACTTACGCAGACTGCGTCTACTCTACCAAGCCCAAAGCGAACAGTATGACGCCTCGCCGAATACTGATGCGGAGGATCAATTTTTCAACAAATACAACCTTTACCCTGAATCTATTCCCTACGAACACCTGATTCAGTGGCTGCCCGAAAAAGCAGGCTACTTGGTGGGCAACTTAGGGCCATCTCATCTCGATTGCCGCTTTTTTGCGATCGGGAACTTAATGGGGGTGGTCAGCAATCTGCTCCCACCGGCTCAAGCTCGCAGTATTATTGACCTAATTTATCTACGCCGTGCAGACCTGATTGCAGAAATGCCCATGAAGGTCTGCTACCCAGCCCTAGAGGGAATAGAGTGGCAGCTCGTCACGGGGTGTGACCCCAAAAATAAGCCGTGGTCTTATCACAATGGTGGAAGCTGGCCTATGTTGACTTGGATGCTCGCTGCTGCAGTCCTGAAGGTTGAGCATCCTAGCCTGACCGAACAGCTTCGAGAAGACATCATGAAAGCAGGACAGCGACTCATCCACGACCGATGGCCGGAATATTATGATGGGGGCAATGGTCGCCTGATTGGACGAATGGCACGTCGTCATCAGACTTGGAGCATTGCTGGAATGTTGCTGGCTCAAGAATTGCTCGATCGCCCTCAGAACCTTGCGCTGATCCATTTTGGAGAACCTCTTTCGTGAAGCAGCACCCGTTGCATTGGTTTGGCTCCCACGGCATTCAGGCTGGGTTTTATAGTGTGGTTTGGGCTGTATTTTCTGGCGGTTTGTGTCTTGCGCAGGCGACACCTCGGCCTAATATTAACCCGCTACTGCTCGAGGTGCAGCAGTGCATTCAAAAAGAAACCACGCAGAAAAACATACCCGTCACCCAAGACATTACGACGCGCTGCGTGTTTTCAGTCGTGATGCTCAATTCTGATGGTAGCGTTCGTGCAGATGCCAGCGATCGCATGACCACGCTTCTCAAGGCTACGGGCGCTACTCTACCTAAGGCAATGGCGCAGGGGCAGGCCAACATTGCACTTCAGGGGCTTCCGGCACAGGGCATTTTTACCGTTCCGGTTCAAATTAAGAATCAAACCCTCTCGTTTATTTTAGATTCTGGTGCATCCAACTCTATTTTAGATACTCAGATTGCGGGGCGATTAGGACTCAAAGGACAGTCCGTTCCATCCGATTTTTTAGGGTACTTAGCCGTAGGACAGCAGTTTGCCCAACAAAAAATGATGCTCTATCGCTTACCGCCGCTTAAGGTGGGCGAGGCACAGGTTAGCCAACTATTCGGCATTGGACTCTCAACCACCGTATTACCCTTCAAGACGGCTGGCATCTTAGGGCTAGACTTTCTAAGCCGCTTTGACATAATTTTGAATCCCCAGCGCCGCAGTCTTCAGCTCATTAAGCCCTCTCGCCCCGTCGCCTCTGGCATTGCCCTAGAAGGTCGATTAGGCGTAATGACCACGCCGAAGGTTTATGTCAATGGCAAAGGTCCTTATCGGTTTTTAGTCGATACAGGTGCATCCGTCACCAGTCTTTCAGAGCGTTTAGCCCAGCAGCTAGCGCTTAAAACTCAGCTAGACCCAACCTTACGGGTAGCAGGGTTGGGTGGACAAACCGTTGCAAGGCGATCGCAGCTTGAGCGCTTAAATCTACAAACGCTTCAGTTTTCCAAACTCAATGTTTTGGTGGTCAACAGCCCCGTTTTCCAAACCGTAGGGATAGATGGCATTATTGGGCAAGATATTTTGAATCGCTATGTGCAGCACTGGCGATTTGGCTCTGTTGGCTCCCTCGGCACGCCAGAAACGGGCAGCCTTAATTTAACGCCTCTGGGGTCTCGCTGAAACACAACTTCATACGAGCGCAGCCGCACAGAAAATACTTTACTTTAAAAAGCACCAAAGCCTAGTGTTGCGTCATTCTTAAGTTGATGGATAATCGGAGGGGCGTAACGGTTTTACGCCCCTAAATAGCCTTACTTATAGGCTGCAATCCCTCTATCAACAAGGGCTTTCACTTTATCGACATCATGCCAGCCGCGAATCTCAACCTTTTTCTTTTGGAGATTTTTGTAGGTCAAGAAAAACTCAGAAATTTCATCTAAACGATGCTGGGCAATATTGCTCAGGGACGTAACGTGGGTAAAGCGCGGGTCTTGGTCAGGGACGCACAAAATCTTCTCATCACCCTCACCGCCGTCAATCATTTCCAAATAGCCGATGGGTCGTGCCGCAATCACACAGCCTGGAAACGTGGGTTCGTCCATAATGACCATCCCGTCAAGGGGGTCGCCATCGTCACCCAAGGTATTAGGGATAAATCCATAGTCATAGGGATACATTACAGAGGAGAACAAAACGCGGTCTAGGGCAAACGCGTTCATGTCTTTGTCAAATTCGTACTTATTTTTGCTGCCTGCCGCAATTTCAATCAAAACGTTGATGAGTCCGGGCTTGGGCTGGGCAGGAATGCGTGTTAAATCCACTAGAGCAACTCTCCAAGTAATAACGGTTGAGGCAAACAGAATTGAACCATAAAACCTAAAATGTTCAATCCCGCCATTCAGTGCGGTAGCATTCATTCAATGCGGTAGGGACAAAACGCCCTAAACGCCAGAATTAGCATTATTTCGTTTGTCAGTAAAGAATAACCTTCCTCTGACAAACCCTGTGATGCTCCCCTAGCATTTTAGAAGAATTGGGACACCGTCTAGGATGGGTTTGAACGATTTTCGCCGCGATCGCCGACAGTTTAACCGCCTCAACCATCGGTTAAGAACGCTACTGCTCATTCTCTCTGCCGTACTGATCGTTATTAGCGTTGCCTTAGCGGTTACTCTTTTTATCTATGTTTTAAATATTGCGTCCAATCCCACCTCTGCCAAAACGCTGGTAGATCAGTGGTCTTCTATCTTTTTAGAGAGTTCCGTTAGCCCTTCTGGTGCTGCGCCTTCACCCTTTAATGGCCCCGCTCGCTGGTTTGCCGTCATTACGCTCATTGTGCTGAGCTACCTTCTGATTCGCATTCCTTTACTCATGCTGCAAATGGGTACACAGCTCATGATGTCTTGCCAAGAAGATAACCGTCAGCTTAGAGGGTTTGTGCAGCAGGTTTTACAAGAGCTGCGCAATGAAGAAAACAACGTGCCGCCCCCGCCCGATGCTGGCTAATACCCTTATGGAGCTGTTGTAGGTAATGCTGATGTTGGGGCTGGCGTTACCGACTGAGATGGAGACGCGGTCGGGGAAACCACTGGCGTTGCCGTACCCGCCGTGGGCGGTGCAGTTGCAGGGGAGACAGGTAGACCCGTAGAAGGCTGAGTTTGCAGTTCTTTCGGCGGAGACTGAACTTTAGGTGCAGGGATAAAGAAGACCGCTGCCGCTGCGATCGCAACGCTAGCCGCGCCCAAGGCAATAGGGGCTGACTGCTCCAACACAAGCTGAGTAGACATAACATCTCGGCGCGATCGCGGCTGAATTGCAACCTGAAGCTCTGGCAAGGTTTGCTGGTCGGCTGTGAGCTGATCGACTGCCTCCATGAGGTCAAAGACCTGCACTGCCGAAAGGTGCAGCTCTACCGCAGGCTTTTCTAACCCCTCTTCTGTCGCTGAGAACGCTGAGGTACCCTGAAACAAAAGCGCGGCTGGCACCCTAAGGTCAAAGCCTCCCCCTTCATTCGCGGGCTGAAGCTGCACCTTAGAATCATCGGCTTTGAGGGCAGACTTAACCCCGCTGATACAAGCCTGCACACAGGTATTGGTTGCCACAATCAAGCTGTCTAGTAGCTCTCGCCCCCCCACCAAGGGAGCCTTCTCTCCAGCAAAGTAGCACTCAAATCGAGTCAGTACCGATAGTTCGGGGCGAGTTCCGGCGGCACTTTCGGTTAAATTGCTTAACCCATCTAGGGTTAAAACGCAGTCTGGCAAACTATATTGACGCTGAATAGGCATGGTGAATCTTACGCTACTTCCCCATCAAATAAACTAGACCAAAGCCGCTGCATTCCTGCGGTGCCGGTACAAAACAAGATTTGCCCCAGCAGACTCAGCGCCAGATCGTTAAGCGCCTCGCTAGATTTATAGGGGGCGATCGCCGTCCGGTTGGCGTTCATGCGGCTCAGAAAGTGGCCCCGAAACCGCTCTAGGTACTGCGCTAAGCGGAAATGATGCTCGGCACTCAGGTTTTTAGACTTAAGCTGCTCATCAGCTCTTAAAAGCTGCCGAATCGTGCTGGTTTGTCGCCGTGCAAGATAGCAGGCCAGCACCACAAGCGCTTTTCCTTCCGTCAGGCTTAAAGACTGTCGCTGGCTAAAGCGCCGCAGAGGGTTGGTATTGCGCAACTGCCAAAGATGCACCCGATTTTTAATCACCGGCTGGAGCTGAAGCTCATGCAGCCCCACAATGATATTTTCTGTCGCATTGAGGTCGAGCGCCTCCAAGGCCAGCAGCATCCAGTCCAACTGAATCCGCGTGCGGCGCGGGCAGACTTGCCCCGGCATCTCAGGATCTACTAAACCTGCAAAGGCGTAGGAATCCATCTGAGCCGTAGCGCCCTGCATCTCTGTTTTGTCAGTATCCATCAAGCTTATAGACTGTAATCCCATATCATTTAGACGCATTCAATCAGGGTATGTTCACCGACGAAAGCGCCACCGCAGATCGCACAAGGTTTTGCCCTAGGGCTTAACCCCATTCCCCCACTTAGTGTACGATTTCTGACGTAACTTCTTATCACAAAGCCCTAAAGTCTTTTGGCATACAGCCCTAATATTCCCAAATTTAGGACTTTCCCCGCCTAGTGACGACGAATTTAGGATTTTGACCGAGACGGGTGCGCCGCATTTATTGCAAAGCTTACTGCCCTCTCTACGGCAGTCTTGCGCCCCCTTACTCGAATCCATCCGTACCCTTTCCTACTCCTGATCTTCCCCATTATTGTCTTTCTCTATGATGGATCTCAAAAGCCTTATCCGTGATATCCCAGACTTTCCTAAAGAGGGAATTCTGTTTCGAGACATTACCACGCTCCTGCAAAATCCTAAGGGTTTTGGCTTTGTGATTGATCAGCTCACGGAGCTGTATCAAAACGAGTCCATTGACTACATTGCCGGAATTGAGTCTAGAGGGTTCATTTTTGGAACGCCGCTGGCTCATCGGCTGTCTGTAGGGTTTGTGCCCATTCGCAAACCGGGTAAGCTGCCCTCCGCCATCCACTCAGCAGAATATGATCTGGAGTATGGTACAGATTGTCTAGAGATCCATCAGGATGCCTTTGAGCCTGGGAGCCGCGTACTGCTGGTAGACGATCTGCTGGCGACAGGGGGAACGGCAGCGGCGGCGGCACAGCTCATCAACGCCACTGGATCAACCCTGGTTGGCCTTGCCTTTGTGATTGAGCTAACGGCGTTGGCAGGGCGAGAAAAGCTGCCAAATCTGTCCATTCAGTCGCTCATTCAGTACTAGCGTCCTGTATTGCTTAGCGCCTATCTGCGCGAGGGGTTTTGTATGACATCTCCAGCGCC
>JBGSVR010000614.1:0-6371 GCA_041752855.1 Thermosynechococcaceae cyanobacterium | reverse complement strand
AGGATTTTGCTGGGTTTCAGACAGCTATCTCCAACTGTATTGAGAATGCTCACATTACCCATAAAAAAGAACTAAAATCGTTACTCACTCTACGTTTTCAGTCTCTTCAGAAAGCTCAGTTAATGACCGTTTGAAGTATACGATCAAAAACCTGGCAAGCCGCTTAACGATTCGCTTTCCCCGGACGGCAGACTAAATAAGCTGCTTCCACTAGCGTTTCATCTGGGATAGAGCCGAGCTGATGGGGGTTATTGGGTAACAGGAGCGATCGCAGTTGAGTCGCAAGTTTGGCTGTAACCTGGCTGCGATCAGCTATGTCCAAGTTAGATCGATGGCCTAGAAAATTCTGCAAAATAAAATAGTGATCTATAGAAAGTACAGCAGGATCGGTTTGCGTCATCAGCACTTCGACCGTATCTTTGGTCAGCGTACTAAAGACGGTTGGAATCGCTGCACCTTCATCCTGTTGTGCTGATTTCTCGTCCTGAATCACTAGGGTACCCGCTGCCATGTCGCCTAAGCGTTTTTCAGATCGACTCAATAAGACCAAAATCAGGCCAATAAAAAAGAATCCCAAATCAAACCAGCCGACAAAACTGCGCAGGGTCGCTTCTTTTACACCAATGGGTTGACCATCATCGCGCACAACCCGAATCTTTGCCAGCCGTTTACCAGGGGTTTGTCCCCGCCAGATGGTTTCACATGTAATAAAGTAGCCATTGGTTAGGGTAAAACTGAAGATTCCGGCGATCGCCAACGCCCAAAGGTTTAAATCATCTATAGATAGGGCTTCAAATTGTGCTGAAACAATAGGCAAAATAATGTAGCCATAAACCCATGCGCCCGTCAGCCAAAATAGTGATAGCGCCAGATACACAATCAGCTGATCGACTGTCCAGGCAATGGTACGGCTACCAATTCCCCCAAGGGCAAAGTCTAGTTCTACCCCCTCAGGCGTTTGCATGGCAACACGGCGCAAAAATCGACGAGGATCTGCCGAGGTCAAATTTAGGTCAAACAAAAGCCCTGTCTTTGTGGCAGCAAGCTCATAAAAGTTAACGGCCTTTATCGCTTGCCAAAGGGGCAGCATAATCACCCCAGTCAGTAAACTTACGATTGGCACAAATATGTTGATTGTGGTTGCAAGCAGCAAAATGGGCAGCGTAATTAGCCCCGCTGCAAACATAATCGTAAGAATGCTCCATCCCTTGCCACGGGTTAGCTTCCAGCTTCTGACCAATGACTCTAGGGCAGATTTACAATCTTCAATGGCAAGTACAGCATCAAAAAACCAGAGACGTGCTGAGATGTAATACCCCACTAACATTCCGCCTAATCCATAGATTAGCGCTAGGGCAACGCTCACCAATACAAACGTTCCCCTAAGTTGAGAATTTGTAATTTGTGCCTCAAAAGCCTGCCAGGAAGGCGAAAGCAGCACAAATATGTAAAACCCGACGCCAAAGAACCAGCCGTATACGATGAGCAAAAGGAGGTAGTACAGCACCCAGGCCAATAGATAAGTCCAAAGGCGGCGCAAGATACCCTGACGATAAAGCTCGTTGGGTTCAACCCGCTTGCGTAAGGTATTAAACCCCATTCGGGTCATTAACCCGCTCACCGCAGCCATCCGTGCGCCTGTAAACAGCACCAGCGGTAGCGCAAAGGCCGTCCCTAAGAGGCTCCCCACAACGCTAATTACCGTACTGGAATACCCTAACGTGCCACCAAAGCCAAAGCTAATCCCCAAAACAATTGCAAAAATGAGGATAGCGCCCACCATTGCCAGCCATAGCCATAAGTGGGACAGCAGACTACGGACAAAGTGGTCATTAAAGTTAAGCCGAAAGACCTGAAAGCCGATTGTAACAATGTTGCCCATCGTCAAAGACGGAACAGAGGCTCGCATCGAATCAGGTTTGGTGGTCATAACGCTACAAAACGGCTGGGCATCGGAGGCTTAGCACAAATTCTTACTCCCCTCTCCCGCTCTGGGCTACGGTGGATACACAAGTCTAAGAAAAATCCCCTCCTTGGAGGGGTGCCCGTAGGGCGGGGTGGGTTAGTCATGGTGCTACTGACTAACCCACCCCTACCCCTCCCAAGAGGGGATTGATGGATCGGCTTGAGGCAAAAACCTATGCAGAAGGGATGTGAGGGTCTGGAAGTTATTAAATCCATAATTCTTAGTGGAGCTGAGGCTTGGGCGCTTTAAGTAGGGCAATCACAGGTGCCGCAATCGGTTTTGCAGGTGCCGCTGGAACTGCTGGAACTGGCTCTGCCTTTGCTTCTGGCTCAGTGGTTACTTCTGTTGGATTGGGTGTCTCTGTATTGGATGTCTCTACTTCTCCCTCTGTTTCTTCCGCTGTCTCTGCTTTTTGCTGCTGCTGCGTGGCGACACGCTGTTCGGCCTCTGCCATGACCGCTTCAAACGCGTCGAGTATCTCCCCAGGACGGTTTTCTAACACGCTGGTAGATAGCGAAATGCGCCCACGCGCCTCGTCTAAGTCCAGAATGACGGCTTTAAGAACCGTCCCGACAGGCAGCACTGAATTAACAGAAGCCACATATTTTTGGCTAATGTTATTGATATGCAGCAGGGCACTTACGCCGCCTAAGTCTACAAATGCGCCAAAGGGTCGTAGATCGGCGACCTTACCGCTCACAAGCTGCCCAATGACTAGCTCTGTCATGCGTTGTGCGCGCTGTGCCAGTCGTTGAGACAGCACAAGCTTTTTACGGTCGGGGTCTACTTCTAAAATACTGACGGTTATAAGCTGACCGACTAGTTCCTCGATGTTGTCTCGCTGAACGACATGCGATCGCGGGATAAATGCCTTGATGCCCTTAATGTTGGCAGTCAAGCCACCTTTATTGGTGCCGTTCACGCGCACCTTAAGGGCTTGCCCTGACTCATAAGCCTGAAGCTGTGCCCAAAATGCTTTAATTTCAAGCTGTTTGAGCGAAAGGGTGATTTGTCCATTCTCATCCTGGGCACGAATGATCAAAAACTCCCGCTCGGTATTGACGGGCAGCAGTTCTTCTAACTTTTGATCGGCTCCAAGGGACACTTCCCGTAGGGGCAAAAGCGCAGCAGATTTACCGCCAATGTCGATATAGGCTCCGTCATTGCCATAGCTGGCAACTTTACCTACGACAGTCTGGTTCACTTCAAAAGAGAAATCGTGCTGATCGAGGGCTTTTAAAAAATCATCGTGTGAGAAACTCAAGCTCGTAGTCCTAATTCGCTTTATACAGTTCGCTATGGTTTGATTCTACCCAAGCAGATGTCAGGGTTCCAACTTCTTTTAACCTTTCAGCACGGTTTATTGAGCTAAACGCTAATCACAATATGTTGTAGACGGCTCTACTGCTTGGGTTGTAGCTTTTTAGCAAAAATTTTCGCCATCTAATGAGACTTGTTTTAGGTCAACAACAGCGATCGCGCCGTGTCCACAGAAAAATACCCAGAACCAGCAGCATCCCCTGCCAAGACCTGAAAGGGCGCAGTGGGTTCGCCAAAGCAGTCTAAAACCAATGCCGCACTCTCAAAGGAATGATTGCGAGTGTAGTCGTTAATAGTAATAACGGTCTTGAGATCGGCTTGCACCGCAGAAGCTAAGCCGTTTTCTGAATCTTCAAGGGCAAGGCAATCTTCCGGTACCCAGCCCATTTTTTCAAGAACGTACAGGTAAATATCTGGCGCGGGCTTTTTGGCAGGCACAATATCGCCTGCCGCAATGATATCGAACCAGTCTAGGCTGTCTTTGCCTAAGGTATGCTCTAGCAAAACCGTCACGTTGGGCAGCGTAGTGGTGGTGGCGATCGCCAGTCTTAACCCAGCCCCTCGAGCCTCTTGCAGCAGCCGTTCTACCCCTGTCCGTAAAGGAATGCGGCCTTCTGCAAGAAGAGTACAATAATGCTCGGTTTTGGCAGCGTGAAGTCCTGCAATAAAGTCTTTGAGATCGGCTGGTGGCTCAAACGTAGGGTTGTATTTGTCTAGATAATGACGAATGCGTTCTTTGCCACCTGTGATGGATAACAGTTCGCAGTAGAGTTCTACAGACCAGTTCCAGTCTAGGTTGGCAGCTTGAAACGCTTGGTTGAAGGCAACCCGATGCCCATCGCGTTCGGTATCGGCTAGGGTGCCATCTACGTCAAAAATGAGTGCTTTTAGCATTCAGAAAAACTCTACGGAACTTAAAGGACTTATGACTATTTTTTGCCATATTGCCTCAAAGTACAAGGGTTTTGAACACTCAGTAGAAATTTCAAGCTAACTTTCCTGGCTTCGGCAAAATTGCCTCACTGCGCGTACAACGGTTAAATCGGTTCCGGTTCGTCGGAGTTCTAGCCATTGATTGAGTTGGTTTACGCTAATGTTTGCAAATGCACGGCTGGTTAATGCATCCACATATTGCCCCTGATTTAGGTGTTTGATTTTGAGTTGATCGCGCTGATAGAGCCATATTTCGGGAACGCTGAGAGCTTGATAGATGCTGAGTTTGGTGTCGGAGCGATGGGCGATGTCAATTTCTAGGGCAAGGTCTGGCGGTAGGTCGTTAGCAATCTCTGCGCCTAAGCCTTGACCTGCTTGAGCATTTTGAATATAAAAGCAGCTATCGGGTTCTAAGCCTTTGCTGAGGGTGGGGCGGTTGAGGGTCATTGAGCCGAGGTCGTTGAATTCAAAGCCTAGTTCTTCGGCTAGGGTTAGGGCGATCGCAGCCAGTACGCGATTGATAGACTCATGCTGTTGACCCGGCATTCTGATTTCTAAAACTCCGTTGGCGTAGGCGATACGGCTCGGTCGAGTATCGCCTAATTCTTGCAGTAGTGCGATGTAGCTTTCCCAATTCACGCCGCCAATCTGCATGGCGCTGCCAGGGGTTAGCTCTATGTTGCTCAGGGGGGTGGCGATGGCTACGGTCATGATGTTTACCGCGTTGAAACCTTTGATTGTTATTGTATGCGCTTAGCGTTCGCCCCGAAAGACTTGGTGTTGTAGGGAGGCAAAGAGGGAATCCAATGGGATAGGGATTTGTGGTGGGCGGCGTTGAGTAGAGAGATCGTATCCACCCGTTGAATAAATTCTTACAGTCCCTCCCGATAATGGGGCAAACTGAAATTATCGGCATCAGGTCCTAACGGGATAATCTGTCCAGGGTTGAGCGGAAATAAATTGCCGTAGTAATCGTTTTTGACGGCTTCTAAACTACAGGTAGCAGCAACGCCTGGGAGCTGATACAGATCTCGCAGGTAAGGGCCAAGATTTGAGTAGTTCTGGATTTGGCGCAGATTACACTTAAACAGCCCAAAATACACCGCATCAAATCGAAATAGCGTTGTGAACAATCGCACATCTGCCAGCGTGACCTGATCGCCGCAGACATACCGCTGAGCGCCAAGCACCTGATCGAGTTCGTCTAGAGTTTGAAACAGTTCTGTGCAGGCTTGCTCATAGGCCGCCTGGGTCTGGGCAAAGCCGCAGCGATACACCCCATTGTTGACCGTCGCGTAAATCCTGTCATTCCATGCGTCAATTTGGTCGCGCAGGTTCTCGGGGTAAAGATCGAATTCAGGATGCTGCGCCCATTCATTAAACTGCGCGTTGAGCATCACAATCAAATCTGCGCTCTCGTTGTTGACGATCGCCTCGGCTTGGCTATCCCACAGCATGGGTACTGTAGATCGTCCGCTGTACTTAGGCTGCGCTTTTTGATACAGCTCTGGCAGCGTGGTACAGCTTAAATAAGGTGCCTCAAATTTCCAGCCGCCTGCATTGACGTTGGGGAGAACTTTGACGACGGCGATCGCCTTATCCAGTCCCTTTAGCGCTCTCACAACCAGCGTTCGGTGTGCCCAAGGACAGCCTTCGCCCACAATTAAAACGTAGCGCCCAGAGTCAGGAGGAAATGTGCTTTCCTCTTCTGAGGTAACCCAATTTCTAAATTCGCTTTTTGGTCGCTGATATGCGCCAGAAGAAGAGCGGGGCGCTAAACGCGACATCATGAGATGCCACATTGAAGTCCAGATATAGCGACCCGTACCAATAATTAGGGCTGGGGGCAGTGCCATGATTCAACCCTCTCAAATTTGAATTTGATTGCACCTAGCCCGATTGCACCCTAGCCCCAAGAAGAAGCGGTGTTCTTAAGATTCTTCGTCTTCGGTTTCGTCAGTGGCGGGGTAGTAGAACCCTTGAGCGCGACCTGTCAGAATGGATTTACCCATAGACATTGCTTTAGTCGCTTGGACTTTACCAAGGTGCTTCCAGTTAGCGCGGCGCTTGTCACGCTTGGATTTTGAGGTTTTCTTTTTAGGGCAAGCCATTTTAACCTTGTCGCTGAATCAATTTTGACAACTTTCCAATA
>JBGSVR010000613.1:0-2760 GCA_041752855.1 Thermosynechococcaceae cyanobacterium | reverse complement strand
TTCCGCCTGGGTTTGAGCCTCAGCCAAGTGCGCCAAACTCTTGGCAGAAAACGCTTCCCATTCCTGCTGATACTGATCGAGCGTGGTAGAGGCAAGGGCTGGATAGTAGTCAGGTAGGGGCATCAGCGGCATCACAGGACTTACCCCTTCTTCACTACACAAAACGTGCAGGAGGGTGAGCTTGGCAGAAAGTCCCTTGGCTATGGCGATCGCCTGTTCTAGCACAACGCCACTTAACTCGGTATTATCTAGGGCAACCAGAATATGACGGTACATACGCTCTCCTTCTGCTATGAAAACGTGAAGCGATTAATGTAGCTGAACCTAAGTCCCCAATTCCATTGTAGGAATCAAGCACTCGTTGCGACTGAAATGGCTTAAGACAGCAACAATTCGATAAAGCGATAAATTAGAGTACAGTAGCGTCGATTGCCTGAGGCCACCGCAATGGTTCAAACCCCAGTTAAGTCTAGAACCCTTGAAAAATTTTTAACCCTGCCAGAAACAAAGCCTGCCAGTGAGTATATCGACGGAAAAATAGTTCAAAAACCCATGCCTAAGGGACGACACAGCATCCTTCAAAGTGAATTTGTAGCCACCGTCAATTCAACGTTGAGAAAAACAGGTATTGCGACCGGCTTTACAGAGCTTAGATGCACCTTTGGAGGGCGCTCCATTGTTCCGGACATTGCAGTGTTTGAAAACTCAAGAATCCCCCGGACAGAAAATGGAGAGATTGGCGATATCTTCACCACAGCGCCTGACTGGACGATTGAGATTCTCTCCCCTGACCAACGCATGACAAAGATTTTGAAAAATATTACCCACTGCATCGCCCACGGATCTCAGATGGGATGGGCGATTGACCCTGATGACCGTTCGATTATTATTTGCCAGTCCGGTCAAGATTTGAGGGTGATTGATGAGGCCGTTACGCTACTGCCTGTCCCCGTTTTTGCATCGGCAATACAGCTTACCCTAGATGACGTCTTTGGCTGGTTGACGTGATTATTCTGCTTGGCAACATGCTGTTTCCAGATCACGGCAGGCTACCCCTTCTGCAAATGCCCGTTTTTATGGCAGAAGATGAAGGTTTATGCACCCATTTCAAGTTTCACAAACATAAGCTGATTCTGATTCTTGCCGCCATGCGTCATCATCGAGATGCCCTGCGCGAGAAAGGTGTGACGGTCGAGTACAGTGAACTGGAACAGCAAGGGAAATCTCAAACCTACGAAGAAAAGCTTTGGCAGGCGACCCAAAAATACGATGCATCAGAACTACATACCTACGTCATTGAAGACCACGGGATGCGCGATCTCCTCCAGTCTTTCTGTGCCACACACAGCCTCAAACTCATCACCTACGACAGCCCGCTATTTTTGACCACCCATGACCAATTTCAGGACTATCGAAGTCGCTATAAGCGCCTCTTTATGGGCGACTTCTACAAAATTCAGCGGCGGCGGCTCGGTATCTTAATCGATAACGCAGGCGAACCAGAGGGCGGACAGTGGAGCTATGACGACCAAAATCGTAAGCCCCTGCCTAAAAAGATTGAGGTGCCGCAGGTCACTTTCCCCACTCAGACTCAGCATGTCAAAGCTGTAGGTGCCCTGGTTGAGGCTAAATTTCCAGACCATCCGGGTCAGAGCGCAAATTTTTGGCTGCCCGTTACCCACAAAGATGCTCTAGCTTGGCTCCATCAGTTCTTGACCGAGCGCTTTGTTCACTTTGGGCTGTACGAAGACGCACTTTCCACCAAAGAGCCGTTCGTCTTTCATTCGGTCATTTCGCCTATGCTCAATTTGGGTATTCTGACCCCACAGGAAGTGGTTGAAGTGGCGCTAGACTACGCAGTAAATCACAAAATTCCCCTCAACTCCCTAGAAGGGTTTATTCGGCAAATCATTGGATGGCGGGAGTATATTCGGGGCGTGTATCATGCGATTTCCCCCACTCAGCGCCAGCAAAACGTCCTCAAGCATACGCGGCAGCTCACGGCAGATTGGTACAACGGCACCACGGGCTTAGATCCCGTCGATCAGGTGATTCGACGTGTGCAAGAACGCGGCTGGGCGCACCACATTGAGCGCCTCATGGTAATGAGTAACGCCATGCTGTTGGCAGAAGTGCATCCTGACGCGGTGTTTCGGTGGTTTATGGAGCTGTTTGTAGACAGCGCCGACTGGGTGATGGTGCCCAATGTTTACGGCATGGGGCAGTTTGCCGATGGCGGACAGATGATGACGAAGCCCTACATGTCGGGTTCTAATTATCTCAACAAGATGGGCGACTACGCGAAGGGTGACTGGTGTGAGGTCTGGGATGGCCTGTACTGGCGCTTTGTAGACCGTAAAAAGGATATGCTGAAGCGAAATCCACGCCTGTCGATGATGGTGAAGACCCTAGACAAGATGGATGCTGAACGGCGGCAGAAGATTTTTGCAAAGGCAGAAGCGTTTATTGAGTCTAAAACCGCTGAAGACACGCTACTTTAAGGGGTGTAGTCTACATTTGCGAAGGATCATGGGTTTGATAGCCGACACTCATTCCCCTCACCCCTAGCCCTTGTATCTTAAGAGCAGAGAGATAGACCGTCAGCCCTTAGATGCCAGACATCGTGGAGAAGCTAGGGTCATCTCTCTGGTGAAAAGGTTAAAACTCGAATCATCGGTTGGGACATAGATCCCGAATGACGCAAGGCCGAGTTATACCCCTCCTCTGAGTCGTGAACAGGAATTTTAGGATGCAGGATAT
>JBGSVR010000612.1:0-3379 GCA_041752855.1 Thermosynechococcaceae cyanobacterium | reverse complement strand
GTCTTATGACTTTATCAGTCAAGAGATTCGGGCAGCAGAAGACCCTGAGTTTGAGACGTTCTACACCAAGAACATTCTGCTCAATGAAGGTCTGAGAGCTTGGATGGCTCCTCAAGATCAGCCCCATGAACACTTCGTATTTCCTGAGGAGGTACTTCCCCGTGGTAACGCTCTCTAATAGTTCAGTAATGGCGGGCGGCCGCGACCAGCAATCGACTGGATTTGCCTGGTGGTCTGGAAATGCTCGCCTCATCAACTTATCTGGCAAACTGCTGGGTGCCCACGTTGCCCATGCAGGTCTGATTGTATTTTGGGCTGGGGCAATGTGCCTGTTTGAAGTGGCTCACTTCACGCCCGAAAAGCCCATGTACGAACAGGGCTTTATTCTGTTGCCCCACATTGCAACCTTAGGCTGGGGCGTCGGCGCTGGTGGCGAAGTCATTAGCACCTTTCCTTTCTTTGTCGTTGCAGTCGTACACTTAATTTCTTCCGCCGTCTTGGGATTAGGTGGCGTCTATCACGCCCTCCGTGGTCCTGACACCCTTGAAGAATATTCCAACTTTTTTGGATATGACTGGAAAGACAAGAACAAAATGACCTCCATTTTGGGCTTTCACCTCTGTGTTTTGGGTGGTGGCGCATTCTTGCTTGTTCTTAAAGCGATGTTCTTCGGCGGTTTGTATGACACTTGGGCACCAGGTGGTGGTGACGTTCGCGTCATTACAAACCCCACGCTCAACCCTGCCATTATTTTTGGCTACATCCTCAAGTCTCCCTTTGGTGGCGACGGCTGGATTGTCAGCGTAGATAACCTCGAAGATGTTGTCGGTGGACACATTTGGGTTGGCCTTATCTGTATTTCTGGCGGCATTTGGCACATTCTCACCACTCCTTTTGCTTGGGCACGTCGTGCCTTAGTTTGGTCTGGTGAAGCTTACCTTTCCTACAGCTTGGCTGCGCTCTCTTTGATGGGCTTCATCACCACCTGTATGGTTTGGTACAACAACACCGTCTACCCCAGTGAATTTTATGGGCCGACCGGGCCTGAAGCCTCTCAGTCTCAGGCATTCACCTTCTTGGTGCGTGACCAACGATTGGGTGCTAACGTTTCATCTGCCCAAGGCCCAACAGGTCTAGGGAAATACCTGATGCGCTCACCGACCGGAGAAGTCATCTTTGGTGGAGAAACCATGCGCTTCTGGGATTTCAAAGGTCCTTGGTTAGAGCCGCTCCGTGGCCCTAACGGTCTTGATCTGAGCAAAATCAAGAACGACATTCAGCCTTGGCAAGCGCGTCGTGCGGCTGAATACATGACCCATGCGCCTTTGGGTTCACTCAACTCCGTGGGCGGCGTTGCAACCGAAATCAACTCGGTGAACTACGTTTCTCCTCGTGCTTGGTTGGCTTGCTCTCACTTTGTGCTGGCGTTCTTCTTTTTGGTCGGTCACTGGTGGCATGCAGGTCGCGCTCGTGCAGCAGCGGCAGGCTTTGAGAAAGGGATTAATCGCGAGACAGAAGCCGTTCTCACAATGCCAAACCTCGACTAGTTAACGTTTGTTTACTGGTTTAGATTTCAAAAATGCTCCTGTCAGTTGGCAGGAGCATTTTTGATGAATTTGTTGAGTATGCTTGGATAAGAATGATTTACGCCTGCCATTGGAAAGACAGAGGCTGAGATGGCTGGCCTAACACTACGCCAGTGCTGTTTGAATAAAGTTAGGCTATTGGATCTACTCAGGTTAGGAGAATACGCAAATGATTTACGATTTTCATCTCACCGATGAGCTATGCTGGACGCCTGAAGCGGAGGCAAAGCTCAAAAACGTGCCTTTCTTTGCGCGGTCTCAAGCACGTCAGCGCATTGAGGAGATTGCACGGGCTTCTGAAGTCGGCGTTGTGACCCCTGAACTCGTGGAGCAGGTTCGTCTGACGGTCGGTCAATAGGCCGTAGATAAGCTCATTCCAATGGTGATGAATCCTTGCGCCATCTTGAAAGTGATAGGATTGTACAGCGGCGCTTAACGTTTGTTTGTTTAGAATTTTCCGTGCTGCGTGGTGATTTGTAAGGTGCCAGCAGCGGTTTTTCGTTTATAAAAATCCAGATCTGACTTTTTGAATCATGCTGAAAACGTTATTTGGCGATCCGAACAAGCGCAAAATCAAGAAATATCAGCCAGATATTGTTGAAATCAATCTTTTGGAAGAAGATTTTCAGGCGCTCTCTGATCGAGATCTTCAGGCCAAGACTGGCGAGTTTAAGCAGCGATTAGAAAAAGGGGCAAGTCTGGATGATTTGCTCCCCGAAGCGTTTGCAGCCGTGCGAGAAGCCTCGCGGCGAGTGCTGGGGCTGCGTCACTTTGATGTACAGATGCTGGGCGGTATGATTCTGCATGATGGTCAGATTGCAGAAATGAAGACAGGAGAGGGCAAAACCCTCGTTTCTACACTGCCTGCCTACCTAAATGCCCTCACGGGAAAAGGGGTTCATGCCATTACCGTGAATGACTATTTGGCGCGTCGAGATGCGGAATGGATGGGGCAAATCCACCGATTTTTAGATTTGAGCGTGGGGCTGATTCAGCAGTCGATGTCGCCGATGGAGCGCCAGAAAAACTACGCCTGCGATATTACCTACGCCACCAACAGCGAAATTGGGTTTGACTACCTGCGCGACAACATGGCAACTTCGATGGAAGAAGTGGTGCAACGCCCGTTCAATTACTGCGTAATTGATGAAGTAGACTCGGTGCTGATTGATGAAGCCCGAACGCCGCTCATTATTTCAGGACAGGTGGAGCGTCCCACTGAAAAATATATCCAGGCATCTGAGGTGGCGGCGGAGCTTAAGCCAGAAGAGCATTATGAAGTCGATGAAAAAGCTCGCAACGTGATTTTGTCTGACGAAGGCTTTGTGTTAGCAGAGGAGCTTTTGAAAGTTACGGATCTGTACGATCCTGAAGATCCTTGGGCGCACTACATCTTCAATGCAATCAAGGCTAAGGAGCTATTTATTAAAGATGTAAACTACATCATCCGTGAAGATGAAATTGTGATTGTGGATGAGTTTACGGGACGGGTGATGCCGGGTCGCCGCTGGAGTGATGGTCTGCATCAGGCCATTGAGGCACAGGAGCGGGTTGAGATTCAGAATGAAACCCAGACGTTGGCAAGCATCACCTACCAAAATTTGTTTTTGCTGTACCCCAAGTTAGCAGGGATGACCGGAACGGCAAAAACGGAAGAAACCGAATTTGAGAAAATCTATAAGCTCGAAGTAACGCTGGTTCCCACCAACCGCATCAATAAGCGTCATGATTTGCCGGATGTGGTCTATAAGACTGAGAACGCAAAGTGGAATGCGGTTGCGGAAGAATGCGCT
>JBGSVR010000611.1:0-2366 GCA_041752855.1 Thermosynechococcaceae cyanobacterium | reverse complement strand
CTTGGCAAATTCATTCACGCGCCGCGCAATTTCAGGAAAGAGATAGCCCGCTTTGAGCTTGAGGTAATTATCGTTAATCGTTGCCATAGTGAATTGAAGATGAAGATTTGAAGATGAGTGGCTTGGAATGAGCAGCGGCTTAGAATGAACGCCTTTCAACAGCTTACTGCCTTGCTGCATTTTGGGACGACTGACCATCCGCCGTTAGCAAGATGCCGTAGAGGTCAGGGCGGCGATCGCGGAAGAAACCAAAGCCTGCTCTGTACTGGGCGATCGCCTCTAAATCAAACGCTGCTGTAACGATTCCTTCTTCTGTGCGCCCTAGTTCCGCAATGCGATCGCCGCGATGGTTGGCAATAAACGAATGCCCATAAAACGTGAGTTCCCCTTCAGCGCCCGTTCGGTTGGCAGCAATAACCGGAATTGCGTTGGCGACCGCATGACCCATCATGACCCGCTGCCAAGGGTCTTTGGTATCTAACTCTGCATCATAGGGTTCACTGCCAATCGCCGTGGGGTACAGCAGCACCTCAGCGCCCATCAGCGCCATCGCTCGTGCACATTCTGGAAACCACTGATCCCAGCAGATGCCCACGCCAATGGTGCCCACGCGGGTTTTCCAAACGCGGAAGCCTGTATCGCCAGGGCGAAAGTAATATTTTTCTTCGTAGCCAGGGCCATCGGGGATGTGGCTTTTGCGATAAACCCCTAAAATTGCGCCATCGGTATCAATGACCGCCACGCTGTTGTAGTAGGCAAGGCCAGACTGCTCAAAAAACGACACGGGAATCACGACACCTAACTCGGCGGCAAGTGCCTGAAAATGCTGTAGCGTTGGATGATCCTGCACCGGATGGGCACGACTAAACCACTCTTCGCGTTCTTCACGGCAAAAGTAGTGCCCTTCAAATAGCTCCGAGGGCAAAATGACCTGCGCCCCCGCTGCGGCAGCTTCACGAATGCGGCCTGTAACGTGCTTCAGGTTGATATTTCGGTCATCGGTAAGCTGAAGCTGTATTGCGGCGACGGTGAGAATTTGAGGAGACATAATGGATGCGCTCAGGTTCACCCCTATCCTAACTGGGCTGCTGCTGAGTAATACAGTGGAATGCACCCCCTGCCGTCAAAATAGCCTTCGCCGATAGCCCTATGGTGCGGTGGTTGGGGAAATGAGGGGCGATCGCCGCTACCGCCGCTTCATCAAACTCAGACCCATAGGTAGGCACGACTACCGTACTGTTACCAATATAAAAATTGACGTAGCTCGCTGCCATAATTTGGCCTTCATCATCCAAGACCCGCCCTGGCGAAGGAATAGTTACGACTTTAAGTTGGCGACTCTGGGCATCGGTAAATGTCGTAAGGGTCTGAGCAATACGCTTTAGGGTGGCAGCATTGGGGTCATCTGCACTTTGAGGCACCATACACATCACCATGCCTGGGGCAATGAATCTCACAATGGTGTCGATGTGCCCATCGGTATGGTCGTTGAGTAGCCCATCTTCGAGCCAAAGAACTTTTTGGTACCCTAGGGCAGTCTTTAGAAACTGTTCTAGCGTGGCCTGATCGAGGTCAGGGTTCCGATTCGGATTCAGCAGACATTGGCGCGTGGTTAAGCAAGTGCCCTCTCCATCCGTTTCAACAGAGCCACCCTCTAAAACGAAGGGATACTCAAGAACGGGCAAACCCGTCCCTTTCGCAATTTGAACCGCAACTTTTTCATCCAATGGCAGTGCAAATTTGTTGCCCCATACATTAAAGCGAAACGTGGCGGCGGCAACTGCACCTGCACCATCTTTTACAAAGATGGGCGCACAGTCTCGCAGCCAAATGTCGTCATAGGGGATGAGATGAAAATTAACGGGGGTGCCCACCAGTGCGTGTCTCGCCTGCTCTAGCACCTCGAGATTGGCGGCCAATAGCTCAATTTGTTCACCTTGAGCTTGACCTGTGGTGGGGGCAACATCGGCGATCGCCTGACATAGCGCCACAAATTCTGCCTGAGCTGCTGCTAACGGCTTACCCCATTCGTATTCGTTATAAGGAAACGCAAGCCAGCAGGCACGATGATGTACCCATTCAGCGGGGTGGTAAAAACCATGAGCAGTCAGGTTTTGAAGCATGGGACACAGAAAATAAATAAGTCGGCAATGTTTTTATGGTAGCGACTGAAACCAGATTCTGGATGTCCCCACTCAAGCCGTTTTTAGCATAAGTATGGCTGGAGCCATAAATAAAGGTTGTGCTTAAAAAACACTGTGTGCTATATTCATTGGTCGGTAGGTAGTTTGGGTCGATGCCCGAGTGGTTAATGGGGGCGGACTGTAAATCCGCTGGCTACGCCTACGCTGGTTCAAATCCAGCTC
>JBGSVR010000610.1:0-1554 GCA_041752855.1 Thermosynechococcaceae cyanobacterium | reverse complement strand
ATTTAGAAAAGCAGGGCGCTAGATTTACTAACGCCCTGCTTTTAGGGTTTATTACAGAGAACTAAATCTCTATAGCTGTGGAACAAAGACTTCTTTGTCAGGCACCACCGTGTACTCTGCAACAATTTGTCGGAACTCTTCACCGTCGATGGTTTCTTTTTCGATCAGCAGATCCACCAATCGATCAATCACCGTTCGGTTTTCGCGCATGATGCGGATTGCCTCTTCGTAGGCGTGCTGAATAAGTTCGCGCACCTGGGCATCAATGCGTGAAGCAATCTCTTCAGAATATTCAGAGCGGCTCATCCAGTCGCGGCCTAAGAATACTTCACCAGACTGGCTTTCAAGGGAAAGGGGGCCAAGGTCAGACATGCCAAATCGAGTTACCATTTGACGCGCCATGCCTGTTACTTGCTGAAGGTCATTTCCAGCTCCCGTAGTCACTTCTGAGTCGCCAAAGATAACATATTCAGCAGCGCGACCGCCCAAGGCTCCGACCATACGCGCCTTAATTTGAGAACGTGAAACTAGCCCTTGGTCTTCGGCAGGTGTAAACCAGGTCAACCCCTGAGCTTGACCGCGAGGTACTAACGTCACCTTCTGGAGCGGATCGTGATTTTTGACCAAGGTTGCCACAATGGCGTGACCCACTTCGTGATAGGCAATCAGGCGCTTAGCCTTGCCATCGGTTAAAGGTGTCCCTTCCATCCCCGCAATCACGCGGTCTACGGCAGCATCCACCTCTAGCATGGTCATGGCTTCTTTACGGCGACGGGCGGTTAGAATTGCCGCTTCGTTCAGTAAGTTGGCCAGGTCTGCACCGCTGAATCCAGGGGTACGACGGGCGATCGCCTCCAATGAAATATCGTCTGCCAGCTTTTTGTCACGGGCATGGACTTCGAGAATCGCCAAGCGACCCTTGATGTCTGGCGTATCCACCATGATCTGGCGGTCAAACCGACCGGGACGAAGCAGTGCGGAATCCAGCACATCCGCGCGGTTAGTCGCTGCCACAATAATGATGCCGGAGTTGCCTTCAAACCCGTCCATCTCGGTGAGGAGCTGGTTGAGGGTTTGTTCGCGCTCGTCGTTACCGCCGCCAATCCCAGCGCCCCGCTGACGACCCACTGCGTCAATTTCATCAATAAAGATGATGCAGGGTGCGTTTTCTTTGGCTTTCTTGAATAGGTCACGTACTCGAGATGCGCCGACCCCTACAAACATTTCAACAAATTCTGAGCCAGAGATGCTGAAGAAGGGTACGCCTGCTTCCCCTGCGATCGCCTTAGCCAGCAAAGTCTTACCCGTACCAGGAGGGCCCACGAGCAGCACACCCTTTGGAATCTTTGCACCCACTGCGGTAAAGCGCTCTGGCTTTTTCAAAAAGGTGACAACTTCTTGAAGCTCTTCTTTGGCTTCTTCAATACCCGCAACGTCATCAAATTTTATGCCCGTCTTCGCATCCATCTGGAAACGCGCCTTGGACTTACCAAAGTTCATCGCTTGCCCAGGGCCACCAGGGACGTTGCTAGACCGACGGAACAGAAAGAACAG
>JBGSVR010000609.1:0-2033 GCA_041752855.1 Thermosynechococcaceae cyanobacterium | reverse complement strand
TTGCCAGTGATTAAAAAAGGTAAGTCTCAAAATACTTTGCCTGTAATAGCTGCGTAGTTTTTAGAATAGATCGCAGTTATGCCTATCTACTCACCTGGAATTAACAGGTGGGTAATTTTGATTTGTCCAAAGTCGAATGTATTGAGCTGCTGCAACATTCTCTCCCAACTTTGCCCCAGACGGGTGCAGCTTTAGACCTTGGCTGTGGCTCTGGCGACGTAACCCTGCGCCTCGCTCGTGCCTTGCCAGATTGGAGCGTGGATGGTCTGGATGGTTCCCCCGCTATGCTGTGCTTCGGCGATGAAGCCGTTGAGCAAGCGAGCTTAAGCGCACAGATTACCCTGCATCAGGCGTATTTGCCAGACGGAGATGCACCCCGCGCACATTATGATCTCATCTTCTCAAACAGTTTGCTGCACCACCTCGCCAACCCAATGGTGTTGTGGCAGTCTATCCATCGGTGGGCTAAGCCCAATACCGCCATTTTTATCATGGACTTAATGCGTCCTGATAGCGCCCAAACTGCTGCCCAGCTTGTTGATCAATACGCTGCCAACGAACCCGAAATTTTGCGTCGCGATTTTTATAATTCGCTTTTAGCAGCCTATACCCTCGATGAAGTCCAGATACAGGTTCAGCAAGCCCACCTGAACGATTTGCAGGTGAAGGCTGTCAGCGATCGCCATTTCATTCTCTGGGGTCACTACCCACGCTAAGCCGGATGGTAGTAAAACGAAACCCCTAACAGCAGATAGGTTGCCAACAGCAGCGCGCCATCGAGCCAATTGGAGCGACCGCCAAAGCTAACGAGGTTTGTGACCGTTACGGCGATCGCCAAGGCCACCACTTCAAACGGGTTAAAGTTTAGGTCAATGGGCTGTCCCCATAGCTCCCCCACAAAGACCAGCACAGGGGCAATAAATAGCGTAATGAGAAGGCTGTCTCCTGTTACAGTAGACACCGCCAAATCCATTTCGTCTTTGAGCGCGAGACGGGTAATGGTGACATACCCTGCCACGTCGCTGATTAGCGGTAGCAAAATCACCCCCGTAAACAGCGGCGTTAAGCCCAAGCCCTGAGTAGCAGACTCCACCACGCCCACAAATAAATCAGACTCAAAAGCAATGCCAATCGAAGCCGCCAGCAAAAGCGCAATCCATTTGCCTAGCGCTGCCTTACGAGAGGCAACCGTGGCCTCATCGGGCGCAATTTCGCCCTCCGCTAAGCCCACGTCGTAGAGATAGCTATGGGTTTTAAGTGAAAACAGCAGCGTTAGCCCATACAGCACAATCAAAACCGTCGCGGTTGCCATTGAAATGTGCCGAATGGCCTCAGGGTCTACCATGTTTGAAGTGTAGGTGACGAGGGTGGGTAGGGCGATCGCCACCACTGCCAGCGTCATAAACGACCCATTCACCCGCGCAAAAATCGGCTTAAAAGATTGCTCTTTATAGCGCAGCCCTCCCGTCAGCATCCCTAGACCTAAAAGCAGCAGTAATGCCCCTAAAATGCTGCCCGTAATGCTGGCTTCCACAATATCGACAAGCCCTGCCTTGAGTGCCACCAGCGCCAAAATCAGCTCCGTTGCATTGCCAAAAACGGCATTCACTAACCCGCCCAGAGATGGGCCTGTGACCACCGCAATCTTCTCAGTCGCGGTACTCAGTGCAATAGAAAGAGGGATGATTGCCAACACCGAAGTGCTGAAAACAGCAAAATCTCCCCAGTGGAGATACTCTGCGGCCCAAGAAATTGGCATGAAGCTCAAGCCGACTAGGATGATTAGCGTTTTGAATGAGAGAAAGTTTTTAAGGTTAAGACTAGAACCGAAACCATCCATAGAAAACCGATAAGGGAGATGCAGATCTCTTATTGTTGCAGAGGCTAAACGATCTTGTGCTGACTGAAGTCTGTTGACCCACAGCTAAACGCAATACATTTGTTTACAATTAAATTTAGAGATAAACAAGAAGAGGTTATGACCCTAAGCTAATCAAACGCTAAACATCAAGTTTGCGCGTCTATCTGAAGTG
>JBGSVR010000608.1:0-3836 GCA_041752855.1 Thermosynechococcaceae cyanobacterium | reverse complement strand
CCTTCAGTTTGGCGAAGCCGATATGCCCCGTTCTCAACGCAACGATAATTTTATTGATAAGTCTTTTACGGTCATGGCAGACATGATCTTAAAAGTTTTGCCCGCTACCCACCGTCAAAAAGAAGCCTTTGCCTACTACCGCGATGGCATGTCGGCTCAAGGCGATGGAGAATATGCCGAAGCCCTCGACAACTACGAAGAAGCCCTCAAGCTAGAGGATGACGATTACGATCGTGGCTACGTACTTTACAACATGGGACTAATCTATGCCAGTAATGGAGACCACGCCAAGGCGTTAGAACTCTATCATGAGGCGCTGGGGCTGAATGCCCGTCTGTGTCAGGCGCTCAACAACGTCGCCGTTATTTATCACTATCAGGGTGAGCAGGCCGCTGAAGAAGGTCGCCCCGATGACGCAGACGAGCTATTTAACCGCGCTGCCGAATACTGGAAGCGCGCCATTCGCGTGGCACCCAATAACTACATCGAAGCCCAAAACTGGCTCAAGACGACCGGACGCTCCACGATGGATCTGTACTAGAAGCACTCCCTATGATTGATCAAGCCCAAGTTCATAAAGTCGCCCTGCTGGCGCGTCTCGCGTTAACGCCAGAAGAAGAGGTGCAGTTTACCACTCAGCTCGGCAGCATCTTAGATTACTTTGAGCAGCTTAGTGAGTTAGACGTCACCCATGTAGAACCAACCACTCGTGCCATCGACGTTAGCAATATTACCCGAGTGGATGAGCTGAAGGTTTGGGGCGATCGCGACGCAATTTTAGACAATGCCCCTGACCAAGATGGCGACTTTTTCAAGGTGCCTAAAATCATGGAAGATCCGGCATAAATATTAGAGGGGATAAAGCGTAAAGCAAATCACTAATCCACAGCACCAGCGACGTCAGCAAATTATTGCTCGTCTCAATTTTGAGTTTGAGCATTAGCAAGGCGATCGCGCAACAGCCGCAGATTTTGAGCCAGCGCGGGGTCAGTCTTTTGCAGGTCGCCCACCTTCTCACAGCTATACAGCACCGTCGTATGGTCTTTGCCGCCAAACTCATCCCCAATTTTAGGCAGGCTTAGAGCCGTGTGCTGACGCATTAGAAACATTGCCACCTGACGCGCTGTGCTAATATCGCGCCGTCGAGAACTCCCCTTTAAGTCTTCAATCGAAATGCTGAAGGTTTCTGCTACGGCCTTAATAATCATTTGAGGTGAGGCCGTCAATTTGGCCGAGGTTGGCGTTAGCACAGGCGCAATATTTTCCACCGTCATCGGCAACCCCGAAATGGAGATGTAGGCCACCGCCCGAATTAATGCCCCCTCCAGTTCTCGAATATTAGAAGTGTAAGAAGACGCAATGTACTCAATCACTTCACGGGGCAGCCGAATATTTTCGTACTCGGCCTTCTTTTGCAAAATTGCCATCCGCGTTTCGAGATCTGGCGGCTGAATATCCGCAATCAGCCCCATCGAAAATCGAGAGCAGAGTCGCTCCTGAAGCCGAGGAATTTGACTAGGGGGGCGATCTGAAGCCAGCACCACCTGCTTACCCGCCTCGTGGAGGGTATTAAAGGTATGAAAAAACTCTTCCTGGGTGTATTCCTTGCCTTCAATAAACTGAATATCGTCCACCAGCATTACGTCTACTGCACGGTAATGCTCTCGAAAAGCCTGCATTCCATCTTTACGGATTGCCGCAATGAGGTCATTGGTAAACTGCTCGGTAGAGACATAAAAGATCTTAGAGTTGGGCTGAATTTCAAGGCGATAATGCCCGATCGCCTGCATCAGATGGGTTTTGCCTAACCCAACTCCCCCACACAAAAATAGCGGATTAAACTCCCGTCCAGGCGATTCTGCTACCGCCAGACACGCAGCATGAGCCATCCGGTTGTTTGGCCCTACGACATACCGCGAAAAAGCATACTTGGGGTTTAAGGCACTGCCCCGCGATCGCTGTCCTCCAGCATCAGAACCATTAGACTGCGAGGGGCTAGGTGCAGAAGCCGCCATTACTGGTTCCGATAAACCCGAACCCATTTCACTTTCTTCTTGATGCACTTCGATATGAATTTCGACCGCGTACCCTAAAATCTCCTGAACCACCTCAGAAATCGTTTTGAGATAGTACTTCTGGAGCCAATTGCGCGCAAACGGGTTTGGCGTTTGAATCACCAAACGACCGTCTTCGAGCCTTTCTGCGTTTGCCGTTTTAATCCAAGTCTCAAAAGTTGGTCGGCTGAGCTGAAGCTGCAAACGCTCTAGGACTTGATTCCAGAGACTTTCAACAGAAGTTTCCACAATTGACCTCAAATAGCGGCAGCGGCGCAACGGCACAAGCACAGATCGCATGGCTCATCTTAGAGGATACATCTCTGGAAATGAAGGGAGTTTTCCTTAAAAGATCCACACAGAAAAGAATTTTTAGTGCTCAAACCTAGGTGATTGGGCGATCGCCCAATCCATTTCCATCAAAAACTAGCATAGGTAAGCCGTAAGATCGTACACTATGTAACTCAGGTCTTTTTTCGAGAAGGCCAGTTCCGCACTGCATTCTAAACATAGATTATGACGAAACGTACCCTTGGCGGCACCTGCCGTAAACGCAAACGCACCTCTGGTTTTCGCGCCCGCATGAGAACCACAAATGGTCAAAACGTCATCAAAGCCCGTCGTCGTAAAGGTCGCCATCGCTTAGCGGTTTAGTCCGCGTTGGGGCAAGTTGAGCCATAAATCTCAATGCTGCCCAAACAAAATCGACTCAAAGCAAGGCAAGACTTTACCACGGTCTACCAAAAAGGGATTCGGCTTAATCGGTTTGCCTTAGGGCTAAGAGCCTATCGGCATCTCGTTCAGCCTCAGGCATTACAGCCCCTGCGCGTTGGCATCTCCATTAGCACCAAGGTGAGTAAACGAGCCGTGGTGCGAAATCGAATCAAGCGTCAGTTGCGCTCAATCCTGCGGCAGCTATTGCCTAGCCTTGAGAACGGCTGGGATGTGGTAATTGTGGTTTATCCCAATGCCCTTGAGTGCGATTACCCAGAATTTCTGCAACAATTGAAACAGTTATTGGCGCAGACGGAGATACTCCATGGGGATTAAAGAAGACGTTTATTTTGAGGGTGGCCCCCACGTTGGAGAGCTAATTTTTGGCCTCCTGTTGGGTTTAACCGTGATCTGCCTACCCATTACGTCAGGTGCCATCGTGCGGGCGCTATGGCTGCGGTATCGCATTACCAGTCGTCGCATTACGGTGACCGGCGGATGGATGGGGCGCGATCGCTCAGATGTGGTCTATTCTCAAGTCGCCAAGGTAGTTTCTGTGTCTCGTGGCATTGGGCTGTGGGGCGATATGGTAGTAACGCTTAAAGACGGCAATAAGCTAGAGCTGAAAGCCATCCCTAAGTTTAGAGAAGTTGCCGCCTACATAGAAGAACGCGCAGGACTCGAAGTTCCGGTCGCAACTGCCGCGTAAAAATCAAAGATTTTGCTTCCTGGGTTGCTATGGCGCTGGGAAGCAGACATGTTTAAGATTAATGCCAGCGTACAGAGGTCAACTTTAAGCACAATGGATTTTGGGGTTGGATTTCTTTCAAGTAACGTCATGCTGCCGATCCTAGATTTTTTCTACGGGGTCGTGCCAAGCTACGGTTTGGCGATCGTTGCGCTGACGCTGGTGGTTCGATTTGCGCTCTATCCGCTGAGCGCTGGACAAATCCGCAACATGCGGAAAATGAAGGTGGCGCAGCCCATCATGCAGAAGCGCCAAAAGGAGATCCAGGAGCGCTATAAAAACGATCCCACCAAAATGCAGGAAGAGCAGGCTAAGCTCAT
>JBGSVR010000607.1:0-6160 GCA_041752855.1 Thermosynechococcaceae cyanobacterium | reverse complement strand
ATGACTGGCGGCACCCCTGGACATAACAGAATCAGCGGAAATCTCTATATTGCCCTCAGTATGGCGCTGAAACGTAAACCCTACGAAACGTTTCATGTTGACCAACGGCTCTGGATACCAGAGGTAAGTCTTTATACATATCCCGATGTGATGGTGCTGCCCAAGCCCATAGAGCTTCAAGCTGGGCGGACAGATACAGTCGTGAATCCCTGCTTTATTGCAGAGACGCTCTCTAAATCAACCCAAAACTATGACCGTAGCGAAAAGTTTGCCGCTTATCGCACCATCCCTAGTTTTCAGGAGTATTTACTCATTGACCAATACCGCATCCACGTTGAGCATCATGTTAAAACTGGCGCGAATCAGTGGCTGTTTTCTGAATATGATGAGCTAGACACAATGCTGTCCTTTAGCACCCTTGAGGTTCAAGTTCAGATAGCTGACCTATACGACAACATTGATTTTGTGAACAGCGTGGACAGGCATGACGTTTCCTAGCCTGGGATGCAATGGAGCTATTTCTGAAGCTGGCGCTGAGAAAACGCCGCAGCGATTTTGATGATGCCCTCAGGTTTTATTGCTTTAGCCAAACAGTGTTTGAAAGCCCTTCAGTAAAAAAATTTGGTTTCTCTTCAAAAACACTCTATTCCCCTAGGCTCAGAGACAGAATAAATGAAGTTTCCTCGAAAATATAGATTATTTCTGAATGCTATAGTTCTTGTTGGTTTTTTGGGTTCTCAGACTGCTCTAAGTAAACCTCCGGTCAAAAAAAATCTCCTTTGGGAAATATCTGGTCAAGGCTTAAAGAAACCTTCATATCTATTTGGAACAATTCACGTTGCTTGCTCAGATCAATTGATGTTGTCTAGTGCGCTAAAAAGATCATTTAATAGCTCACATCAGCTCTATTTAGAAGTAGATCTTGACGACCCTAACCTAATGAGAAATTCTTTGGGTGGTTCGACGTTAAAAGGTGGGAGCAGTCTTAAAGATTATTTGAGCATTAAAGATTATGCCAAAGCAAATCAATTTTTTCAAAAAAATATTTCTTTGTCTCTAGATTCTTTGAGTACCATAAAGCCAATTTTTTTGTTGGCGATGGTCTACCCAGCGCTCTTAAACTGCAAAATTGCTTCTTGGGAAAGCATATTAATGGAGTTGGCACGTTCTCAAAAAAAGGACGTACTGGGATTAGAAACGATTCAAGATCAGTTTGATGCCCTTGATAGTATTCCTCCGAAGGTGCAAGCAGAGCAGATGATGGATATGATTAATGACTTGCCTAGTACGAAGAAACAGGTGTCAGAATTAATGACTGCTTACAGAAATCAGGATATTTCCCAAATACGTCAGTTAATCTCTAAATCACCAGGGATGAAGCCTGAATATGAGGCTGCAATCATAAGTAATCGAAACCGAAGATGGATTCCTAAGATTTTGAAGGCTGCTAAAACTAAGCCTACTTTTTTTGGGGTTGGGGCGGGTCATTTAGGGGGAGCTGATGGCGTAATAGCGCTCTTACAGAAATCAGGATATATGGTCAAACCAGTAGAAATTAATACGCCACCTCAAAAATAATGAATGAATTTAATCATCATTCATTCACTTAGTGCCTCAATACCTTGGCTTAAAAAAATCCATGAGTTTTCAGCATGAATTTGACCTGTGCCTTCGCGCCCGCTATCCCCTTATCTATGTCCCCACGCAAGAAGAAGAGCGGGTAGAGACTGCGATCGCCGACTCTGCCCAACGCCAAGGCAATCGCGCTATTTACACTTGGGATTTTGTGGATGGCTACCAGGGCAACCCCAATGACGCAGGCTTTGCCCAGCGCAACCCGCTTCAGGCACTAGACCTGGTTGAAAAACTGCCTGCCAATGCACCTGCTATCTTCATCCTGCGAGACTTCCATCGGTTTTTAGGAGATGTTGCCATTTCTCGCAAGCTGCGAAACCTAGCGCGTAGTCTAAAATCGCAGCCCAAAAACCTCGTGCTGCTTGCCGCAGAGCTGTCCATCCCGACAGATCTCAGCGAAGTTTTAACCGTCGTAGACTTTCCGCTGCCCACCCTCGCGGATATCCGTCCCGAAATTGAGCGCATGATGGCGGCAATGGGCTTATCTATGCTGCCCAGAGCCTTAGAAGAGATGGTGCGCTGCTGTCAGGGGCTTTCGATGGAGCGGATTCGTCGGGTGTTGGCAAAGGCGATCGCCACCCACGGCTCCCTTAACATGGAAGACCTCGACTTGATTCTCGAAGAAAAGCGGCAGACTATTCGCCAAACCCAAATCCTAGACTTCATCCCTGCTAGCCAAACCATTGCCGATATTGGCGGACTCGATAACCTCAAAGACTGGCTGCTGCTGCGCGGGAGCGGTTTTTCAGAACAGGCGCGTCAGTATGGCCTACCCCATCCCCGTGGGCTGCTGCTCGTGGGCATTCAGGGCACAGGGAAATCGCTGACGGCAAAGGCGATCGCCCATCACTGGCATCTGCCCCTACTGCGCCTGGATGTGGGTCGGCTATTTGCTGGACTTGTCGGTGAATCAGAATCTCGCACCCGCCAAATGATTCAGCTTGCCGAAGCCCTTGCCCCCTGCGTATTGTGGATCGACGAAATTGACAAAGCCTTTGCCGGAGCTGATGGACGGGGAGACTCTGGCACGACCAGCCGCGTATTTGGCACCTTTATTACATGGCTTGCTGAAAAAACCTCTCCAGTTTTTGTGGTTGCCACTGCTAATAACATTCAGGCACTGCCACCAGAGCTACTGCGTAAAGGCCGCTTTGACGAAATCTTTTTTGTCGGGCTGCCCACCACCGAAGAGCGTAAAGCCATTTTCTCGGTACATCTCAGCCGTTTGCGCCCCCACAATATTGCGGCCTATGATTTAGAGCGCGTAGCCTACGAAACCCCAGACTTCTCCGGTGCTGAAATTGAGCAAAGCCTCATTGAAGCCATGCACCTTGGCTTTAGCCAAAACCGCGACTTTACCACCACCGATATTTTAGAGGCCGTCAGCCAAATTGTGCCCCTTGCCCGTACCGCTCAAGAACAGGTCAACGTTTTGCAAGAGTGGGCAGCCTCTGGTAAAGCTCGCTTAGCATCTCGGCATAGTACACTAGGTTTGCGTATGCGCCAGTTCGAGCAGCCGGATTAACCTAGTTCAAATATCATGCGAAGGTCTACTTTCCCCCAAACTGTGCTTGGTGTTCTGTTAGGTTTACTGGCAGTTGGCCTTTTTGTGGGGGCACTCAGCTTTTTGTTTTTGCAGCAGTTGTCTCGCAGCCCGGGCAAGCCAAACTTTGCCGAAGTTAAAAAAGATGCGCCAAATTCACGGCTAGATATCCGTGCTGCCGATGATAAAACCTATCCAGCCCTTGTTGTGTATGACCAAGAATTAATTTTGCGCGATAAGCCCGATGCTAACGGCAAGGTGGTCGATAAACTGCGCTTTGACGATACGGTCACGGTTATTGGCGAATCTGAAAACAAGCAGTGGCAGCAGATTCGCTTTGAAGCAAAGGGGATTGAGGGTTGGGTGAGGGCAGGCAACATTAAGCGGGCACAGTAGATTAAGGATGCAGTGGGAGCGTTGATTGAGAACATTAATATGAATAGCGCTCAAGCATCTGGGGCAGTTAACATCCATCAAGTGGGCGTAATTGGCGGTGGGCAACTGGCCTGGATGATGCTAGAGGCAGCGCAGCAGTTAGGGCTAGAAGTGGTCGTCCAGACACCCCACGTCACAGATCCTGCCCTCAGTAACCATTCAGCGGAATCGACTCTAACCGTCAAGGCAGTGCTGGCACCCGTAGATGATGCCGTAGCAACAGCGCGACTGGCACAGCAATGTCAGGTTATTACCTTTGAAAACGAGTTTGTAGATCTTGATGCGCTGAAAGATTTAGAGGCGCAGGGCGTGTGCTTTCGTCCAGGGTTATCGGTGCTGGCTGCGGTGCTTGACAAGTATGAGCAGCGACGCTTTTTGCAGTCTTTGGGCATTCCTGTACCTGCTTTTGCCGTCATTACACCCCAAGCCGATTTAAGCGCCCTGGGTTTTAGCTTTCCAGTGGTGATTAAGTCTCGTCGTCACGGCTATGACGGGCAAGGGACGTTTGTGATTCACGATGCCGCTGAGCTGAATCAGTTTTGGCAGGGTTTTGCCCATGAACCTACCAATCTTGATCAGCGGTTTATGGTAGAAGCGTTTGTGCCCTTCGAGCGGGAGCTGGCGGTGATGGCGGCACGGTCTGCAACGGGAGAAATTGCGCTGTATCCAGCGGTCGAAACGTACCAAGAACAGCAGGTGTGTCGATGGACGATCGCCCCCGTCACTCTCTTCCCCACAACCCAAATCCAAATCCAGAAAATTGCGACACAGCTTCTAGAAACGCTAGAGGCGATCGGCATTTTTGGCATTGAGCTATTTTTGACACCAGATGGGCAAGTCTTTGTAAACGAAATTGCACCACGCACCCATAACTCAGGCCACCTTACAATAGATGCCTGCAACACCTCGCAGTTTGAGCAGCATCTGCGCGCGGTTTGCGGTTTGTCCTTGGGCGACCCTTCTCTTCATACGGCTGGCGCAGTGATGGTCAACCTATTGGGGTTTGAAACGGCTGTTTCTGACTATCTCGCGCAGCGACAGCGCTTAGCCGAAGTTCCAAATGCCACGGTACATTGGTACGGCAAGGCAGATGCTAAACCAGGGCGAAAGCTAGGACACATAACGGTTTTGCTAGATGACTCTAAACGGGAAACTGCTGTTGCTATGGCTCAGCATATTGAGTCGCTTTGGTATCCAAGCTAAAACTTTGGTGCATTAGACCCATCGCAGCTTTTGTTGCCGCCATTCTCTCCTAAGACGCACAGCCCTGTAAAAATAGGCTCCAAGATTCATTCCATAAGTCTGTCTTAGGGCTGACAAGCTGCCGGAGTATGGGTCGCTAAGATTATCCTCACGTTAACTTGCGTTAGCGCTTAGAAATTTAGACAGGTTGTTAGAGCAACTCAACCTGTTTGATCTTTTTAGAACAGCAATAATCTTTGCATTTTAAAACCATGCTGATCCAGATTGGTTACGAAATTATTTTCAATTCTCCCATCGCCGTCCCAATGCTGCTAAAGCTCCACACGCATCCTACGGTGGCCAACCAATTCAGAAAACCTGAACAGCTTCAAATTTCTCCCAACATTCCTAGGCAGGAGTTTTACGATAGTTTTGGGAACCGATGCGTCCGCATCATCGCGCCAAGAGGCCAGTTGCGCCTTTGGAATAATGCCGTAATTGAAAACAGCGGACAGCCTGACCCTGTGGACTGGGATGCCCATCAGCTATTGGTTTCTGAGCTTCCGCAATCCACGTTGCAGTATCTGCTAAGCAGCCGCTATTGCGAGGTAGAGCTGCTGTCTGATGTTGCTTGGCAACGCTTTGGCAATCTCTCTCCTGGATACTCTAGAGTTCAGGCGATTTGTGACTGGATTCATTCCAACATCCGCTACGGATATCAACATACGCACACCACCAAGACAGCCTATGGCACTTATACTGAACGCACAGGGGTCTGCCGTGATTTTGCACACCTGGCGATCGCCCTTTGCCGCTGTCTTCATATTCCGGCACGGTATGCGACAGGTTACTTAGGCGACATCGGCATGCCTGCTCAGCCCATCCCAATGGACTTTCATGCATGGTTTGAAGTCTTTTTAGGGGACAAATGGCACACCTTTGATGCCCGTCATAACACCCCTAGAATGGGACGAATTTTGATGGCGAGAGGCAGAGATGCTACAGATGTTGCGCTCACAACGTCCTTTGGCACAGCGAATTTGGTAGGGTTTAAAGTCTGGACAGATGAGATTTCTCGAGGCTCAGTAAATTTACAACCCTCAGAAAAGCAGTCTTTAGCAACCCCTCAACTTGTAACGGTATGACCTATTGCCTTGGCATTACGACAAACTCCGGCCTCATTATGGCAGCGGATTCTCGTACCCACGCAGGGGTTGATAAAATCGTTAGCGCTGATAAGGTCTGGTTACTACTCACTTAAACGTGGAAGGCTGGTAGGGTAATAACTAGAGGGATTTACACAGCATCTAGGAGGGTATTTATGGTACATCTTCGCGTCACGATTAGCCTGATTGACGAAGATTT
>JBGSVR010000606.1:0-1597 GCA_041752855.1 Thermosynechococcaceae cyanobacterium | reverse complement strand
AGCAAAAAGAAATGGGTGATTGCCTATCACGAGGTGGGTCATGCGCTGCTAATGACGCTGCTTAAAAATGCGGATCCCCTCGATAAAGTGACCATCATTCCGCGCTCTGGTGGCATTGGTGGGTTTGCAAAGTCCGTCATTAAAGATGAAGACCTCGATAGCGGACTGCGGAGCCGTTCTTGGCTGCTAGATCGCATTACCATTGCCCTAGGCGGTCGTGCGGCTGAGGTTGAGGTGTTTGGCGATGCCGAAGTCACCAACGGCGCATCAGGGGATGTGCAGTACGTGGCAGACCTCGCCCGCGAAATGGTGACGAAGTTGGGCATGTCTGACCTGGGTCAGGTGGCGCTGGAATTAGACGGCGATCGCGAGGTTTTCTTAGGCCGAGACTGGGGTTCGCGCTCAGATTACTCTGAAGAAATGGCGGTCAAAATTGATCAGCAGGTACGTCAGATTGTGATGCACTGCTACGAAGATGCGCGCCGCACCATCCGTGAGCATCGCGTTGCAATGGAAAAGCTGGTAGAGGTTCTGCTGGAAAAAGAAACCATTGAAGGCGAGGAGTTCCGCGCCATTGTAGAGCAGTGCAAAGCCCTTGAGAAACAGCCTGCTCTGAGCGTCAGTTCCGCCACGGCTCCTTCCTTTGCAGAATAGCAGCAGCGACTCTGATTGATTGACCTTTCTCTACCCTTTCGCCTCAAAAAATAGATTCTTGCCCCAAACGTCTTCTGCCTACTTTTTAATTGCCCACGGTAGCCGAGACGTGCGATCGCATCACGGGCTTGAGGCTTGTGCAACTTACATGCGTCAGCATCTTGCTACCTATAGGGTTCTGCCCCAGACAGAGCCGTGGGTCGGCACGGGCGTACTAGAGTTTGGCGACCAGCCCTTAGCCACTCAAATGGCTGACTTTGCAAAAGCCGCTGCTGCCGCAGGCGTTCGCCAGACTTTTCTGCTGCCGCTCTTTTTGGCGGCGGGAAACCACCTTCTTCAAGACCTGCCCGAAGCCATTCAGGACGCTCAAGGTCAACTTGACCCTAATATTTTGCTAACCCTTTGCCCTGCCCTTGGTGCTCATCCCAGTTTGTCACTGCTGGTTCAGGCGCGAATGAGTGAAGTGCGGCCTTGTGATCGCTGGATTTTGTTGGCTCACGGCACAAAACGACCCGATGGCAATCAACCAATCGAGGCATTAGCCGCTCAGTTAGAAATAGCCCCTGCTTACTGTGCCACTGCGCCAACGCTAGAAGATCAGGTTCAAACGCTGCATGATACGGGGGCACAAAGAATTGGCATTGCACCTTACTTTCTATTTGCAGGTCGTATCACAGATGCCATTGAAGAGCATGTGGTTCAGTTAAGATCCAAATTCACCAGCCTCGATTTACAGATGGCGCAGCCGCTCAACCCAAGTCCACTGCTGGCTAAACTTTTATTGGATAGCTGTACTACCGTCTCTGCGGCGCAGCCGTGAGTTCTTCATTAATCAAAATGACAAAAGACCTCTTGCATCAATCTCAACCCCCTCATCCCAACCCTTCTTCCACCAAGGGAGAAGGGCTAATTCCGGCTCCCCTCGCCCGTTCTGGGAGAGGGG
>JBGSVR010000605.1:0-12653 GCA_041752855.1 Thermosynechococcaceae cyanobacterium | reverse complement strand
CGAACATTTTTGCACTAGGCCGTAATTTGGCGCTCAATTTATATCGTGACCATGACTTTGATAATATGGCACAAGCTCAACGCAGGGCAGGGCAAGGCTTTAAGTTAATCAAGTCTCTCTTTAGAATGAAATGACCCTGGGAGCCACCACCTACTGAAATCAATTTTGAAGCCTTTTATCACTTCCCGATTAATGACAGCATCACGGTAACGCTCGCTGTCATGGTTATTGCAAACTCATTCAATAGCGATGCGAATAAGGTCATCTAAGGACTGGTGCGAGCGACCTTCTCGTTTTAAGCAGTATCTCTTCCTACACAAAGCCCCGCTTCTTCCCAGGGGTGGGGTTTTGAATTTAACGATCATCTTTTTGAGATTTCATCGCAGTTTTATGATTGGCTGTCAATCTCTTAAATAGAGAGCCAACTCGGTTCTTTATTTTCTAAGGAGAACACTAATGAAACTAATCATTTACACAACCACGTTATTCTTAGCCTTAGCTGCGACCGCTGTAACTGCCCATGCCACTGGATCTCTACAAGGCCCCAATGTTCCTCACCTCAGTCATAGCGCTGTAAACCCTAGCAACTCCCGCGTACCTTGGGCTACCTACCATGTTGGGGTGCATGTTTCAGGCTACGCTCTTTCAGAACTGATTGTAGATGTGCCAAAAGATTTCACCCTCAGCAAAGATATTTTCGTTAGAAACAAAGCAGGTAAAAACATTGAGGCAAAAGTCTCCGTTGCAGGCACCAAAGCAACGTTTGTGTTTGCTCAATCTGTCGCACCAGAAACCATGCTAGAACTGGTCTTCAAGTCCGTTAGAACTACAACCTTAGTGAGTCAGGCTTGGCTATTGCCTGTCTCTGGAAAAAGAGCAGATACCGCAACCGTTATTCCTCTAGGCACAGCTCGAATTCATACCTATGAATAAGTTGGTTATGATTCTGCCGCTCTGAACCCAAATCATAACCCATGTATCTTGAGAGATAGGCCAAGCAATGGAAGCCAAAGAGCTTCACAGACAAGGAGACAGTTTCAAACTTTTTAATGTAATGCGGATTTTGCTGGTTGAAGATGAACCCGATTTGGGTGCTGCGATTCAAAAAGTGTTGAGTCGAGAAAAGTATGTGGTGGACTGGGTGACTGATGGGACGGAAGCCTGGAATTATTTAGACATACCCCAAATGCACTACACGCTTGCCATTTTGGACTGGATGCTGCCTGGACTGTCTGGTATAGCGCTATGCCAGCGCTTAAGAGCCAAAAATAGCGCTTTGCCTGTCTTGATGCTTACGGCTAGAGACAGTATGGAAGATAAGGTTATTGGCCTAGATGCCGGAGCCGATGACTATCTGGTGAAACCCTTTGGTATGGAGGAACTGAAGGCGCGTCTACGAGCACTTCAGCGGCGATCACCCCAACTGCATCCCCTTCAGCTTAAGGCTGGCAACCTGATGTTAGACTATGGAACCGCGACGGTTTCTGTGCAAGATCGTCACGGCAAAGAGCAAACCATTCCCGTTACGGCTAAAGAGTTCCAGCTTCTGGAATATTTCATGCAGCATCCCAATCAGATTCTAAGCCGCGACCAGTTAATGAACCGAATTTGGGGTGTTCAAGATGATCCCATCAGTAATGTCGTGCCTGCTCAAATTCGATTACTCCGCAGAAGATTGGCTGAATTTGGTTGTGAAGATCTTCTGGAAACGGTTTATGGGTTGGGATATCGCCTGAATCTACCGCATGTATCAAAGTAAATCCTTTAGTCAGACGCGCTGGCGGCTCACGGGCTGGTATGCGGGGGTCATGGGAATGATCTTGGGTCTAGGTGGCTTTGTATTCTATGAAATGATTTGTCAATCTCGTTGGGGTTCGCTCCATCAAGAATTGACCTCTGTTTCAGGGACGCTCCATGATGGTCTGGAGCCAGTCTTGAAACATCCTGGACATTTAGAGTCTGGAGCCGATCAGCTACTGCCCGGTCTCTGCATGGCAACAACTCGATGTTCAACAAAAGGTTCTGGTCGGCATATTTTGGGTGCTGTTCAGCAAGCAGGCTATTATGTCCGTTTTCTAGACCTATCGGGGAAACCCATTGCAACGTTAGATCCACAACCTGATGGTTTACCGACTAAAGTTGGCTCTGAACTCTGGCAGACGCTAACAGATCAACAGGGCAAGCGATATCATCAAATTTCGCTGCTGCTCAAAACCTCAAATCAATCTCCTTGGGGCTACATGCAGATTGGGCGATCGCTCCAAGACTACGATGAATATCTAGCCACCCTTCGCATCATGCTGCTGTTAGGCATTCCCGTTGCCATGCTGTTTATCAGCGGCGCAAGTTGGGGGTTGGCAGGGTTAGCCATGCAGCCCGTCTACCAGTCCTATCGTCAAGTGCAGCAATTCACCGCCGATGCTGCCCACGAACTACGAACGCCCTTAGCAGCCACCAGAGCCACGGTTGAATCTGTTCTCGATCTGGAAACGATCTCGGAGGCAGAATCGCGCAGCACCCTACAAACCGTTGCCCGTCAAAATCTGCGGCTGTCGCAACTGGTTCAAGATCTACTGTTATTATCTCGACTGGATATCCAGCGCCTAGCGCTGAAACAGCAGTCCTGTAACTTAAAAACGCTCATTTGCGACGTAATTGACGAATATGAATCACTGGCTGTTGCCGCAGACATTCAGCTAGCAGCGGATATTCAAACGCAGCAGCCTCTATCTGTTCTGGGAGATGAAGAACAGCTTTATCGCTTAGTAGCGAATCTGGTGGGGAATGCGATCCACTACACATCTAAGAACGGTCAGGTTTTGGTGAAGCTTGACCGCGACGATCGCCATGCCTTAATCCGAGTTCAAGATACAGGCATTGGTATTGCCTCTGAAGAACAAGCTCGGATTTTTGAGCGGTTCTATCGGGTGAGTAGCGATCGTTCCAGGGCAACGGGCGGTTCGGGGTTGGGGCTGGCGATTGCAATGGCGATCGCTAGGTCGCACCACGGCACCATCCAGGTTCAAAGTCAGCTAGGACACGGCAGCACTTTTACCGTCAAATTACCCATGGACTGAATTTCATCTTCATTTTATTTTTGGGTGTAATGCTGTTACTTGTAAGTTTTTATCATCTACTCAAAACCCTATGCAGCTTAATACGTTAAAACAGACCTCCGTTGGGTTGGGGCTAATGGCAATCGCCACCCTGGGAAGTATCACCGCCTGCTCTGCTGGCTCCCAGACAAGTGTTCAATCCCCAAGCCCCACCATGATGGATACGGGCATGAAAGGGATGGATCACAGCAGTATGGGCGGCATGTCCATGGATCTAGGGCCAGCCGATGCCGATCTCGATCTCCGCTTCCTTGATGCGATGACCCCTCACCATCAAGGTGCTGTGGTGATGGCGAAAGAAGCGCAGCAAAAGTCCAAGCGACCTGAAATCCAGAAGCTCGCGGCAGATATTATTAAGGCTCAAGATAAAGAAATTGCTCAAATGAAGCAGTGGCGCAAGGCATGGTATCCAAAAGCCAGCGATACGCCCATGGCCTATAACGCCCAAATGGGTCACATGATGGCGATGTCGGCAGAGCAAAAGCAAGGCATGATGATGAGCCAAGACCTAGGTGCTGCCGATGCTAGATTTGACTTGCGCTTTATCGACGCGATGATTCCGCACCATGAGGGAGCCGTGACGATGGCGAAAGAGGTGTTAGGCAAAACAAAGCGGCCTGAAATTAAACAGATGGCTAATGAGATCGTGACATCTCAGCAGGCTGAAATTAATCAGATGAAGGACTGGCGCAAAGCCTGGTACGGAAAATAGTTCACTTCATCTTAGTTTTATCTTTGGCTATCACCATTGTGTTTAGTTCTGAAATTCAAGGACGTTCCCGATGACTTTCATCCCTCAACGTTCCCGTTTGAAATGGCGAAAAACGTCTGTAACATTTGTGAGCGCGTTGTTATTGACAATAGCCTCTCCATCCGTCTTGGCTCATGGTGGGCATGGAAATGAATTTCAGGGCGATTCACAGCCAGCAGCAGGCTCTATTCAGGTCGATGCTGCAACCGCCAAGCGCATGGGTTTGACCGTTTCGCCCGTTCGTCGTCAGTCCTTGGCCTTAAGTCTTAAAGCGACAGGGCAGATTGAGACCTCCCCAAACCGAAAGGTGGAGGTGACAACCCCCATCATAGGGACGGTGACTCAACTGCTAGCTCAGCCTGGTGATCGAGTCCAAGCAGGTCAGCCTGTAGCCATTCTTTCTAGTTCTGAGATTGCCGGACTGCGGGTGGATTCAATCCAAAAACGCTCTGAAGCAGAGGCAGATCTCAGAAAAGCAGAAGCTGATTTAAGGCTGGCGCAACAGAACACCGTCCGTCAGCGCCAAATTGCATCCGCCGATCTGCGACAGGCTCAGTCGCAACTGGCGTTTGCTCAAGAAAGATATGACCGCGATCGCGACCTGCTGAAAGTCGGTGCTATCCCTCGCCGTCAAGTGCTGGAGTCCGAAACTCAACTGATGGAGGTTAAATCCGTCGTTGCCAAGTCAGTGAGCCGTCTAGATTTTTTGCAGGCTGAATCTGACCTTCAAAAAGCGCAATCTGATGTGTCTTTGGCGCGATCGCGGATTCAACTGAGCGATGCAGGCTATACAGCGCGACTGAAGCAGTTAGGAGGCAGCGCCAACACCAACGGAACGGTCACGATTAAAGCCCCCATTTCTGGCACGGTCGCAGATCGCGAAGTCACCTTGGGGGAATCAGGACAAGATGCAGGTAAACGCATCATGACGATTCTCAATGATCGCAGTGTCCTAGTCGCCGCTAATGTTTACGAAAAAGACTTAGACCAGATTAAGGTCGGGCAACAGGTACAGGTAAAAGTGGCGAGTTTATCCAACCGCACGTTTGTGGGACGCATTAGCGTAATTGGGGCTGCGGTGGAAGGAGAAAGTCGCGTTGTGCCCGTCAAAGCGGAACTGGATAATCCAGACGGCCTCTTGAAGCCAGGTATGTTTGCTGAACTGAATCTGTTAACGGGTCGCTCCTCTGTACCAGTGGTGGCAATCCCTCAGTCTGCCATTGTGGAAACGAACGACAAGAAAAAGGTTGTGTTTGTCCAAAACGGGAACGCCTATCAGCCTTCTGAAGTAGCTTTGGGGCAAAGTTCTGGAGAATTGGTAGAGATTAAAAGTGGCCTATTTGATGGCGATATGGTGGTGGTACAGCGGGCCACTCAACTCTACGCGCAATCCTTACGCGGCAGTGCTCCTAAAGAAGGAGAGAAAACAGAAACGCCAGCGGCAGAGTCATCTTCTGGGGGCAATGTTCAGAATTTGGCTTTGCCCTGGTGGGGTTGGGTGCCTTTAGGGGGAGCGATCGCAGCCAGTATTTTCTATGCAGGCACCTACTGGGCAAAGCGTTCTTCTCGAAAAAAAATTGCGTTAGCTAGCGATCCGAATCCCTTTGAGTCAAATTATGGGAGCAACAATGGTGCTGACCTAGGTTCTCATCTTGACTATGATGAGCGTCCATCAGATTTGCCGCAGCCAGCAGTGGTGAAAACACCGCATCAGAGACATTAAGGGGAAATTGGATGTTAAGTGCCATTCTTAAATGGGCGATCGCCCGTCGTTGGTTAGTGGTGTTGGGCACTATCCTCCTTATGCTGTGGATCGGGCGCACTGTACCCCAGATGCCCTTAGATGTATTGCCTGCCTTCGCCCCGCCGCAAGTTGAGATCCAAACCGAAGCACTAGGACTCGCCCCTGAAGAGGTGGAGTCATTGGTAAGTTTGCCCATCGAAAGTGCGCTTAACGGCACCCCTGGCGTTACAACGGTAAGATCTTCCTCGGCAGCGGGTATTTCCGTAGTGCGGGTCGTCTTCAACTGGGGCACCGATCTATTTCAGGCGCGGCAACTGGTGACAGAGCGATTACAGCAGGCTCAGGGTAAATTGCCCCAAGGGGTCGAAACGCCGCAAATCTCGCCGCCGACCTCTCCCATTGCCACAATCGCCACCTATGCTTTCACAATCAATCGCCAACCTTCCTCTAGCCAATCGCCAACCTCCATGATGGAATTGCGTCGGCTGATCGACTGGCAAGTCACCAATCGCTTACTCGCCGTTCCAGGTGTCAGTCAAGTCTTGGCGTTTGGCGGGGATGTCCGCCAGTATCAGGTGCTGGTTGACCCATCCCAGTTAAAAGCCTTTGATGTATCGCTAGAAGAAGTCACTCAGGCGGTGAAAGCGGCAAATGTCAATGCCCCAGGGGGCTATATCATTACACCCGATCAAGAAACGTTGATTCGGGGTATTGGGCGTGTTGAAGGACTTGAAGATCTCAAGCAATCGGTGGTGACAGCACGCAAAGGAACGCCTGTAAGACTTTCTGATGTGGCAGATGTGCAGATTGGCGCTGCCATCCAGCGGGGGAATGGCAGTCTCAACGGTCAACCAGCGGTGATCATGATGGTGAACAAGCAGCCGCTCATGGATACGCCCACGGTCACGCGCTCCGTAGAAGCAGCCATGAAAGACGTAGAAATTGGGCTGCCGCACGATGTGAAGGTGAAGCGCACGTTTAGTCAGGATACCTATATTGAATCCTCCGTCGAAAATGTTCGGGCTGCGTTGATCGAAGGCGGAATCATTGTGGCCTTGGTACTGATTCCATTTCTAATGAACTGGCGGATGTTGGTGATTTGTTTTGCAGCGCTGGTGATTTCACTGCTGGTGGGCTTATTGCTGCTCAGCGGACTGGGGCAAAGCTTGAACACCATGACCTTGGGCGGCTTAGCCGTCGCCATTGGCTCAGCAGTGGACGATGCCATTGTGGATGCGGAAAATGTTTATCGTAGTCTGCGGGAAAATCATCATTCAGTTCAGCCTCGTCCTCTGCTAGAGGTAGTTTTAGAAGGCTGTCAGGAAGTCCGCGATTCAGTCTTTGGAGCCACGGTAATTACCATTGTCGTGTTTGCCCCCATCTTTGCGCTGACAGGCGTTGAAGGCAGCATTTTTTCGCCGATGGGGTTGGGCTATCTTGCGGCGGTCTTGGCCTCTAGTGCAGCAGCGCTCACCATTACCCCAGCGCTCTGTGCCATTCTTTTGCCCCACGGATCTCTACCCGAACAAGAGCCGCGAGTTGCCCGTTTCTTTAAAGCCCTCTATGCCCCTTGGCTCAATTTTGCATTACGGCGTTCCGGCATTATTTTGAGCGGTGCGATCGCCCTCTTAGTCGCAGCCCTCTTGATTGTTCCAACACTGGGACGCATCTTTTTGCCGGAGTTTCAAGAACAAACCCTAGTGAATACCTTGTCCCTGTATCCAGGATCTTCTTTAAACGCAACGGATCGAGCTGCCTTTGTAATGGAAGATACGCTCAAGAATGATCCGCGCTTTGAATATGTGCAGGTTCGATCAGGACGGGCTTTAGGGGATGGCGATGCGGCTGGGGTGAATCTTGCCCACGTAGACATTGGCATTAGTGATGAAGGCATGAAGCAGCGCGACCAAACCTTGGAGCGCTTAAGAGCAGAATTCAACAAAATTCCAGGCGCAGCGCCCAGCGTTGGCGGTTTCATTACTCACCGCATGGATGAGGTGCTGTCTGGGGTTAGAAGTGCGATCGCCGTCAAAATTTTCGGCTCTGATTTAACGCAGCTTAGAACCATTGGGCAGCAAGTCGAAGCTCAAATGAAAACCGTAGAGGGCATCGTAGATTTGCAGCTAGAACCTCAGGTGCCGATTCCGCAAATTCAAATTAAGTTTGATCGTGCAGCGGCAAGTCGTTATGGTCTGACAGTTGGAGCCTTGTCCGATACCGTTGAAACGGCACTCAATGGGCGCGTCGTATCTCAGGTGTTAGAAAATCAGCAAACCTTCGATTTACTGGTTTGGCTGAAGCCCGAAGCCCGAAATAGCCTAGAGACAATTCAGAACCTGCTCGTCGATAGACCCAATGGTGAAAAAATACCCCTCGCCCAAGTCGCCCAAATCATCAACGGCACGGGACCTAACACCATTAGTAGAGAAAAAGTCTCACGTCTAATCGTGGTGGCTGCAAATGCAAAAGGGCGAGACATGCGTTCGATGATGACCGAGATGCAGTCCAAAATTAAGCAAAGTGTGCCACTACCCGCAGGCTATTACATTCAGTACGGCGGACAGTTTGAAGCCGAGGAACGCGCCACCCAAAGCATTTTGATGTTTAGTGCGATCGCCTTTGTCGCCATCACAATTTTGATGTATCTGTTGGTGAAATCAATTCCTTCAACCCTTGCAATTATGATTAACCTGCCGATTGGTCTAGTCGGCGGGTTAATTGCGGTTGCGCTAACGGGCGGTGTGCTGTCGGTTGCGTCCCTAGTCGGGTTTGTCACACTCTTTGGTGTTGCCACGCGAAACGGTCTGTTGCTTGTCGATAACTACAACACCAAGTTTGCGGAGGGAATGCCGTTAAAAGAGCTGCTGATCAAAGGCTCAATGGAGCGGCTGAATGCCATTTTGATGACGGCTTTCACCTCGGCGCTGGGTTTAGCACCCCTGGCGTTCTTTGGCGGATCTGGGAAGGAAATTCTTCAGCCCTTGTCCATTGTTGTGTTAGGCGGTTTGTTTAGTTCAACCGCGCTTACGCTGCTTGTGCTTCCTGCCCTATATTCTCGCTTTGGCAATTACTTATTTTCAAAAGCAAGATTGCCCGTCAGCAATAACGGCAAGGTTAGTGAGATCGCCCTAGGAAGCCCCCAAAATGTTTAATTTTTTGCTGAATGGCATTGTCAAATGGTCGATCACCCAACGCTGGCTAGTCGTAATCGCCTGCATCCTTATCAGTCTCTGGGGGCTGCGAGTGATAACTCAAATGCCCCTAGACGTGTTTCCGGCCTTTGCCCCGCCACAAGTAGAGATCCAAGCAGAAGCCTCTGGACTAGCACCTGAAGAAGTAGAGTCTTTAATCACACGCCCGATTGAGAGCGCTATTAACGGAACTCCTGGCTTAATCTCGCTGCGGTCTGCATCTGGAATTGGCATTACCTCTGTTAAAGCAGTGTTTAGTCAAGACACCGATATTTATCGTGCTCGTCAACTGGTAACAGAACGATTGCAGCAGGTGCAAAGTTCGCTGCCTCAAGGGGTAGACCAGCCAGAAATTTTACCTGTTAGTTCTCCCTTGGGCTGGGCTGTTAAATACACTTTTTCCAGCGACAACATTCCGCCAATCGAAATGTGGCGCATTGTGAGGTGGGATGTTAGAAATCGCTTGTTAGCCGTCCCTGGGGTTAGCAATATCTTTATCTATGGCGGCGATGAGCGCCAGTATCAGGTTTTGGTCGATCCAAACCGTTTGAAAGCTTACGACGTATCCCTATCAGAGGTAAGCGAGGCCGTACAGAAGGCCAACGTCAATGTTCCTGGCGGATTTTTAATCACCCCCGATCAAGAGAACTTGATCCGAGGGATTGGGCGCATTGAGTCGATTGATGCACTCAAGCGTTCGGTAATTAAAGCCCCTCAAGGTAAGCCTATCCTGCTGGAACAAGTCGCAGAGGTCAAAATTGGGCCTGCCCTCAGACGCGGAGATGGGCTGTTTCGAGGTAAGCGAGCCGTCGTGTTGACGGTTTCTAAACAGCCTGCTGCCGATACACCTACTGTGGTCAAGGCTGTCGATGCAGCAATGGCAGAAATACATTCCGGTTTACCGCAGGGTATGACGTTTACCAAAACCTTCGATCAGAATTTGTTTATCGAAGCGTCAGTTAAAAATGTTGAGGAAGCGCTGCGCGATGGCGTGATTATTGTCTCGATTGTCCTTATCCTATTTTTGATGAACTGGCGCACGGTCATTATTAGCCTGAGTGCCCTTCCCCTCTCGTTGCTGTTGGGACTAATTATCCTCAACTGGAGCGGACAGGGCATTAACACCATGACCTTGGGCGGACTGGTTGTAGCGATCGGGTCAGTGGTAGACGATGCCATTGTGGATATGGAAAATGTCTACCGCCGTTTGCGGGAAAACCAAATCGCAGGCAACCCGAAACCTCAGCTTCAGGTAGTGTTTGATGGCTCGGTGGAGGTGCGCGTCAGCGTTCTGTTTTCGACGGTCATTATTGCCGTAGTGTTTGCCCCTATTTTTGTTTTATCTGGGGTGGAAGGTCGAATTTTTACGCCGATGGGCATGGCTTATCTGCTGTCTATTTTGGCTTCTACTCTGGTAGCGCTGACGCTAACGCCTGCTTTGTGTGCCTTAATGCTGACCAATCGCCGTCTGCCCACCACTGAAACTTGGCTAGAACACAAAGTCAACCAGATTTATCGACCTGCTTTACGGTTTTCAATTCGTCGTCCCAAGGTGATTTTAGGTGTGGCGATCGCAGGCTTCATCGCATCCATGATTATTTTGCCCAGTCTAGGAAAAGTGTTTCTGCCAGAGTTCCAAGACAGATCCCTTGTGAATTCGATAGTCCTTTTTCCTGGGGAATCTTTAGAAGCAACCAATCAGGCAGCTTTGACGACGATGGATGCCCTCAAAGATGACAAGCGGTTCGATGCCATTGTCTTCCGATCTGGGTTTGCCCAAGGCGACCCAGAAGTCGCAGGGGTCAACTTTGGTGAGATGGATGTTCAGATTAGCGAAATTGGGGTAAAGGATCGAGAAAAGACGGTTGATGCACTGCGTCAGGAGTTTGCCAAGCTCCCTGGCGTAGCAACCAACATCGGCGGGTTTATCTCCCATCGCATTGACGATATTTTGTCAGGCGTGAGGAGTGCGATCGCCATCAAAATTTACGGCTCAGAACTCGAACAGCTTCGCACCATTGGTCAACAGGTGCAGTCTGCGGTGAACGGTATTCCTGGCATTGTAGATTTACAGCTCGAACCGCAAATTCCGGTTAAACAGCTTCAAATTCGGTTTGACCGCGAGTCTGCGGCTCGATACGGGTTGACCATAGGGGATTTGGCTGAAACGATTGAAACCGGACTGAATGGAAAAACAGTTTCTCAGATTCTCGAAAAACAGCAAACCTTTAATTTAGTTGTGTGGCTACAAGAGCGCTACCGCAACAATTTGGACGTGATTAGCAATTTACTGGTCGATACACCCAACGGCGCTAAAATTCCCCTTGCTCAAGTGGCTAAAGTCGAGTACGGGACTGGGCCAAGTACCATCAACCACGAAAACGTCTCTCGGCTGATTGTGGTGTCTGCTAATGTAACAGGGCGAGACTTGGGTTCTGTGATTCAAGACGTGCGCGATCGCGTGGGCAAAATTGCGCTACCTGGCGGCTACTACATCCAGTTTGGCGGTCAGTTTCAGGCGCAAGAGCAGGCGACTCAAACGCTCTTGGTTTCAGGGGGGGTGGCGCTGGGGGCGATCGCCGTTCTGATTTACTTTGCCGTCAAATCCATTCCAGCGACGGTCATGATTATGGTTAACCTACCCCTAGCGCTCATTGGGGGCGTACTTTCGGTAGCCTTGGGGGGCGGCATCATTTCCGTGGCATCAATGGTAGGGTTTATCACCCTATTTGGTGTTGCTACTCGGAATGGTTTGCTGCTGGTCGATAACTACAACAATCGTCTTGCCGAGGGACTCCCTCTTAAAGAAGTGATTGTTGAAGGCTCAATGGAGCGACTTGTTGCCATTCTCCTCACCGCCCTTTCCTCAGCACTGGGGATGGTACCCCTAGTCATTGGCTCCGGTGCTGGCAAAGAAATCCTTCAGCCGCTAGCTGTCGTCGTTTTAGGAGGATTAGTGACCTCGACGGCCTTAACCTTGCTTGTGATTCCAGCGTTGTACTCTCAGTTTGGTCGATTTCTGGTGCCTAAAACGGCAGACAGAACGAATTCGATTGAGGAAGCTCAACCTGGCATCACAGCAAGCATCCATCCATAAGTTTTTATCATTCATTCTCGTGAGGAATTAATCCATGAAAGCCTTAAAATTTTTCTTGATCGGTATCAGTGGTCTAGGACTTTTGTTCCTTGGAGCCTGTAGCGGTGGTAGTCAGACTGCTAGCAATCCGCCCAGTTCTGTTTCTGCTGAAAAACCCACCGCTGAATCGCCTAAAAGTGATTCCGTAGCCTCTGGAGCCTCTAAGGGCGGACAAGTTGTTGAGTCTGGGCCTTATCATCTAGAATTTGTTCCTGAAAAAGAAGCAAACGGAACTCACTTAGATTTCTATCTCCAAAAAGGAGATACCCATGCAGCTATCTCTGATGCCAAGGTAACGGCTCAAGTTCAGCTCCCAGATGGAAAACAACAATCTCTAGATCTGAAGTACGATCCTGCTGGAAAACACTATACCGTGTTGTTCCCTGGTTCAGCGGCTGGAGAATACAAGGCTGCGATTCTCTCTGATATCAATGGAGAAAAGGTGAACGGTCGTTTTAGCTTTAAGCAGTAAATTGTTTATTAGCCTAAAAAAAGTGATAGACGGTTAGTAAGTCCACTTGCGTCTATCACTTTTTTGGTAGCGATTAGTAAACCTTGCAGCCATACAGACGGTGCGAAACGATGGGGATTCACCGTGGACAATTCCGCTCGATATGAGTCGAGTGCCCACTGAATCAAACGGTACGCAGATGGGTATCACCCAACTCAATTCAGTCCTAAGCCATCCCGATGTGCCTTGGTCGGATGCGTTATG
>JBGSVR010000604.1:0-3133 GCA_041752855.1 Thermosynechococcaceae cyanobacterium | reverse complement strand
GACCCATACTCGCGGATATCAATGCCTTTGAGCGATCGTCCTAAAAGATAGCCCGTCGGGATAGAGCCAAAGAGATAGGCGACTAACAATAGGGCAGCATTCCCTAAACCCCAAAGTGCGATGAGCGGCATGTCCATTCCCTAACGTTGATGGTGATTTCATCCCATTCTTTCATAGGGTGGACATCCTGTTTGGGGGTTGAGCCGAAGAATTGCCTGCTTAGGCAAGCTATATCAATCGAAGGATTTATTGATTTTCAATCTGGGCTATAGCTAGAGAAATCATTAAATCATGGTGTCGATATGACAATTATTGAAATTCTGCTGAGCCTATTTCTGCCACCTCTAGGCGTTTTCTTGGCTTATGGCATTAGTACCACTTTGGTCATCAATATCGTACTGACGCTGCTGGGTTGGCTCCCTGGCGTTCTTCATGCGTTCTGGGTACTGGCTAAAAAAAGCTAGGGCGTTCTTTCTCTCTTAGGGAATGCGTTACTTGCCCTAGGAGAGAACTGATAGTCGTTGTGCCGCAGCTTCAAAGGCTTCTGTGGCCTTAAGCGTTGCAGGTACATCAAAAAGCTGTTCGGCGATCGCCACTGAAACCGTAAACGTATTAAGTCCCTGCTCTGCCAGCACAGACATGTCTTCAGCGCGGCGAATGCTTGCCACTAAGAGGCGCAGGGTGCTGTTAACGCCCGTGAGCGATCGCTGCATTAAGCCTACGTCTTCACAACCATTGCGCCCAGAATCGTGAATTCTGCCTAAGTAGGGTGCCGCATATTCTGCACCAATCGCCGCCGCAATCAGTACCTGTGGCACGGCATAAATACCCGTCATCGTGACGCGCACCCCTGCCCGAATGAGCTGCACCGCCGCCGCTGTTCCAACTTTAGTTGCCGGAACCTTCACGACCACGCGCGGATCAATGTCTGCCAAGCGCTGGCCTATCGACACATACCGATCTACAGCTCCACCCCAAGTCTGAAGCTGGATTTCCTGCACGCCGTAATCTAGCGCCCGCTTTGCCAGCCCCCGCAATGTTTCTATCTCGCAGGTCACCTTCGCGCTTTCTAAAAGCAGCGGATTTGTCGTAACGCCATAGAATATTCCCAACGGAAGCCATTCCTCCCACTGGCGCTCATCTGCGCAATCTAACATCAGCCGTAAGTTGGGAGGGGCGCTGCGCTGGAGATGGGCTGGGAACGCCTGAAGGACAGTATCTATCAAAATTAATCGTCGTTGAGATGTACAACCGCACCCAAAACTGGGAATACTAACAAAACTGACTATAGCTCTCTTTTAAGGGTTTTACGGCATCGCCACGTTCAGTCATCCGTAATTCTACGGAGTCGCCTCAAACCCTTACTAGAGATAGGAAAAAAGACTTCAAAAAAGTCAACCGTTTTTACACTTAAAAAGTGTAAATTTTTGTGAACGGCTTTTGTCGTTGAGGCGATCGCGTCTTAAAAAGCTTGCTAGCAAAAGACCTTGAGCTTTGGGATCGACTTCTACTAATCAACATATTGGGTTGAAATGCCGTTTTGGGGATCAAAAAATCCTTGGATTTGAAATGTTCCTCCAGATTAAAGAGTAAACAAGGCACTTTTCTTCATCTTCGATTTCCGTGATTTTCCTGATGCTTTGTCAGCGCCATCCTTCGTACTCTTAGGAGAGATTGATACTGCAAAAAGATAAGCCTCTTGACCAGGAGAGCTGAGCCAGATGTCAGTGCTAAGCCAGACTTGTTGACCTCTTTTGTGAATACAGCCCCTTAAAAAAATGTTGGCAACCTCTCCCTCTGAGCTAAAAAGCGAAAGTCTTGAGCTGCTGCAAGCTTATCAACAGCACCCCACCACTGAAAGACGCAATCAGTTGGTACAGATGAATTTGGGGCTGGTACGCAAAGAAGCCCATCGCTGGGTAAATCAATGTACTGAAAGCTTTGATGACTTGCTTCAGGTCGGCAGCATTGGTCTTATTCGCGCCATCGAACGCTTTGAGCCAGGGAAGGGTCACGCCTTTAGCTCTTTTGCAGTGCCTTATATTCGAGGCGAGATTCAGCACTACCTAAGAGACAAATGCCCTCAGGTTAGAATTCCACGACGGTGGCAAGATTTACAGCGACAGGCGGTAACGCTCAACAAAGAAATGCGAACTCAGCTCAACCGCACCCCAGCCGATGCTGAAATGGCAGAGGCACTAGGGGTATCTGAGGCAGAATGGCAAGAAGTTAAGCTGTCTGTCTATAACCGCTCTATTCTTAGCCTGGATGCACCGCTGCACAATAATGAGGATAACGATGCAGGTTCTCTGGTAGACCTTTTGCCAGATCGACAATATCGCAGCTTTCAGTTGGCGCAAGAAGATCAAATTCGGCTCCAGTTTGCCCTCACGAAGCTTGAAAAACGCACCAGCGAAGTTTTAGAATTTGTCTTTTTCCACGACCTCACCCAAAAAGAAACCGCAGAGCTACTCGGCATCAGCGCAGTGACGGTATCGCGTCAAGTCAAGAAAGGGCTGACGGCGCTTCAGTCTATGCTGATTAGTCCTAATCATGAAGAGGAGATTGCTGCACCTGCGGTGGGTGTTCATCGTTAGGTAAGCTTAAGCTGTGAGGCTATAGCAGGACTAACAACACGGGTGGATATTTATCAACTTGCCTTACGTCCATTAATGTTTTCGGGGCTGAAGGCGGATCCAGAAGCGGTACATCGTCAGTTTATGAATGTCTGCGATCGCCTCGATCAAAACTGCGATCGCCTTTGGGGACGTTGGACGCTCCAGCAAATCTATAGTCGTCTCGGCTGGTCTGATGATCGCTTGGCTCAAACACTGTGGGGCTTAGAGTGCCCCAACCCGATTGGCTTAGCGGCTGGGTTTGATAAAGATGGCGTGGGCAGCAACGTATGGCCTGCCTTTGGTTTCGGCTTTGCAGAACTAGGCACCGTGACCGCCCACGCGCAGCCTGGGAACCCTCAGCCGCGATTGTTTCGTTTGCCTGCTGATCAGGCCGCCATTAACCGGATGGGCTTCAATAACGGTGGCGCGGCTCAGATGGCTAGCGTATTGGCAGCTTCGCAGGGTCGCAGTGCAGCCCTTCAAGAAGCGGGTCTACCCAAAATTCCAATTGGGGT
>JBGSVR010000603.1:0-8915 GCA_041752855.1 Thermosynechococcaceae cyanobacterium | reverse complement strand
AAAACTTGAAGCATTAAGTTGAAATCCTATGATCAGCGAGCTTATCGAAAAACTCTTTTTTGGGTCAGACAATACCAACAGTCGCGATCAGGTCAAGCGGCGTCTGAAGTTTGTGCTAGCCCATGACCGCGCAGACCTCACCCCAGCCATGATGGAGTCCATGCGTCGAGACATCCTTGAGGTGGTGTCTCGCTATGTTGAGATTGATATGGATAGTCTTAACGTTTCTTTAGAGTCTGACCAGCGCACCACGGCGCTCATCGCCAATCTGCCCATTCTGCGGATTAAAAATGAGCCAATGCCGCTAGAAGATATTGATTCTTTAGCGTAGTTCGCCTCCCTGCTGAAGCTGTTTTGGTGTGGGTTGTGATGAGTTCCGTTTTGCCCAAGGCTTAATCATCTGTAAATATCATCACTGCCCTTTAAGACATGACGTTTCCCCAAAGTTGTTTGACGGCTAACCATCATGGCTTTGTTTAAGGACGTTTTTCAAAACGTCACGCAGAAGGCAGGACGACAGTTGCCAGGGCGCTTCGGGCAGTCTGTCAAATGGCTTGCCCCTGGTTTATCGGTCAAGCGATGGCTCTTAATGAGCGCGGTTGGGGTCGTTTTAACCGTTTTGGGGTTTGCAATCTTAATTCGATTGACGCCCGTTTTTTATGTCATCCAGCTTGTTCAGCTATTGCTTCAGGTGGTGACGCAGTACGTTCCTGGCTATATGCGAGGGCTGCTGGTGATTGGGCTGGGTCTATTGCTGGTCTGGTGGGGGCAGTCTCGCACCCTGGGATCAATTACAGAAGTGCTGATGCCAGAAGGCAATGATGAGCTGGTGGATCGGCTGCTTACCCATCGTCGGCTCCATCGGGGCGCAAAAATTGTGGCGGTGGGGGGCGGCACGGGGCTGTCTACCCTGCTGCGAGGGCTGAAAGAATACAGCGCCAATATTACGGCAGTGGTGACGGTGGCAGATGATGGCGGGTCTTCTGGTCGGCTGCGGCGCGAGATGGGGGGGCTGCCCCCTGGGGATATTCGCAACTGTTTAGCGGCGTTGGCAGATCAAGAAAAGCTGATTACGGAGCTATTTCAGTACCGCTTTAGAACCGGAGATGGGCTGGCAGGCCACAGTTTTGGTAATTTATTTCTGTCGGCAATGAGCGAAATCACCAACGGTTGGGAGGAGGCGATCGCCACCAGTTCCCAGGTGCTTGCCATTCGCGGTCAGGTCTTACCCGCCACCCTGAGCGACGTGCGGCTCTGGGCAGAATTTGAAGACGGGCAGCGCATTGAAGGCGAATCTCAAATTAGTGCCGCTGGGGGCAAAATTGTCAAAATTGGCTGTACGCCGTCTCGCCCTCCGGCGCTGCCGAGCGTCCTGAAGGCGATCGCCGAAGCCGATTTCATCATATTAGGGCCAGGAAGCCTTTATACCAGCGTGATCCCTAATCTGCTGGTGCCCGATATTATTATGGCGATCGCCCGTCGTAAAGACATCCCACGCATCTATGTGTGCAACATCATGAGCCAGCCAGGGGAAACCACGGGCTATCGGGTATCAGATCATATTAAGGCCATTGACGCGGCAGCAGGTCGGCGGTTGTTTGATGCGGTGCTGGTGCAAAAACAGCCGCCTTCTGCTGCCGCGCAGTACCATTATTCCTATGAGAATTCTCACCCCATTAAGACCGACCGTGATGAGCTAATGCGGCTGGGCTGTCGCGTAATTTTGGCAAACGTGATGGAGGAAGATCCCAAGACGCACTTGGTGCGCCACAACTCCGAGCGTTTAGCCCGTGTTTTAGTGCGCTGGTATGGTCGCGTCGAAGGGCTAATTGCGCCGGAAGAAGCCGCTGCTGTCGCGCCAGTCAGTCGCGGGTCGAGATCTTCTCGCCTGCGATCGCAGAAGCAGCCGCCGCAAAAACTGCGTCCATAATGCCACTGCGCCAAAGCGTAGACCTTTCACACAAACTTTTCAGATGACAGCTTCATCACTTTGCGTTTCGGGTAGGACACGCTCTGGCACAATAGAAACGTATAGGAAGGAATCATTTATAGATCCCCGCTATTCCTGAACTCTATTGGTTAAAGCTCTATGACCGTCGGCTACCTTGCGCTGGTGCTTCATGCCCACCTTCCGTTTGTTAGGCATCCAGAAAGCGACTACGTTTTAGAAGAAGAGTGGCTCTATGAGGCCATTACCGAAACCTATGTGCCCCTGCTCATGGTGTTTGAGGGTTTAAAACGAGACGGCATCGACTTTAAAATTACGATGAGCATGACGCCGCCACTGGTGGCAATGCTCCAAGACCCACTACTTCAGGATCGGTTTGACGATTACCTCGCCACTCTAGAAGAACTGGCTACTCTAGAGGCTGAGCGCAATACCTTCAACGGTCATCTCAAGTATTTAGCCGAACACTATATCGAAGAATTTGGCAGAATTCGTGCCTACTGGGAAGACTGCGATCGCAATATCGTCGGGGCATTCAAGAAATTTCAAGACAGCGGCAATCTTGAAATCATGACCTGTGGAGCCACCCACGGCTACCTACCCCTCATGAAAATGTACCCCCAAGCGGTGTGGGCGCAGCTTCAGGTGGCCTGCGAAAGCTATGAAGAAGCCTTTGGACGCGCACCCAAGGGGATCTGGCTGCCAGAATGTGCCTACTACGAGGGCTTAGAGCGAATGCTCGCGGACGTGGGTCTGCGCTACTTTTTGACCGATGGACACGGCATTCTCTATGCGCGTCCTCGCCCTCGCTTTGGCAGCTATGCCCCTATCTTTACCGAGACTGGCGTTGCGGCCTTTGGGCGAGATCAGGAGTCTTCACAGCAGGTGTGGTCTTCTGAAGTGGGGTACCCTGGCGCGGCTGAGTATCGCGAGTTTTACAAAGATTTGGGCTGGGAAGCAGACTACGACTACATCAAGCCCTACATTATGCCCAACGGTCAGCGTAAAAATGTGGGTATCAAGTACCACAAAATTACGGGCAAGGGCTTGGGCTTGAGCGACAAGGCGCTGTACGACCCCTACTGGGCGAAAGAAAAAGCCGCCCAACACGCCGAAAATTTCATGGTTAATCGAGAGCAGCAGGTGCGCCACCTCAACGGCATCATGCAGCGCCCGCCGATCGTGGTGTCGCCCTACGACGCGGAGCTATTTGGGCACTGGTGGTATGAAGGCCCTCAGTTTATTGATTTTCTCTGCCGCAAGTCTTGGCACGACCAGCAAACCTACGAAATGACCCATCTGGCAGACTACCTGCGGGGCAACCCAAATCAACAGGTTTGTCGCCCGTCTCAGTCAAGCTGGGGCTACAAGGGCTTTCACGAATACTGGCTCAATGAAACCAACGCCTGGATTTATCCGCATCTGCACAAGGCCGCTGAGCGCATGATTGAGCTTGCCAAACGCGAACCTGCCGATGAGCTGGAGTGGCGTGCCCTCAACCAAGCCGCGCGGGAAATTTTGTTGGCTCAAGCGTCGGACTGGGCATTTAAAATGCGGACGGGGACGATGGTGCCCTATGCGGTGCGCAGAACGCGATCGCATTTAGTCCGGTTCGACAAACTCTATAACGATATCCGCGAAGAAAAAATCGACTCTGGCTGGCTGGAGAAGGTGGGGCTGATGGACAATATTTTCCCCAATATTAACTACCGTGTTTATCGTCCGCTGTAGTGGACTCAATACTGTTCGGTCAAGTCTATTGACCCTGCATTAGCCCCCCCCCCGCCCCCCAATTCTGGGGGGAGAAAGCTGAAAACTAGGGTCATTTCCCCCCAGAATTGGGGGGTTAGGGGGGCAAGTGCAATGTCTTTGCCTCTTATCTGAGCAGTATTGGTAGTGTTCTGACGGAGCAGCGCTAAATTACTGATCAGAAAAACAAAAAAAGAGAGGGTGGACAATACCACCCTCTCTTTTTAGCCTAAGTTAGTCTTTGTCTAGACAAACCATTCTTCAATGGCTTCTGCCTTTGTATTGGTGCGTCGCTCCGGCGTCTCGCGGGTAAACCGCATGTGAATCGCGCGGGTTTGTTCGCCATCTGCGGCAACCGCCATAATGGGGTAATCAATCAGTCCATCCTGGAAGGACATTTGGAACCGAAATGTTCCATCTGGGGTTAGCTCAATGGGGCGACCACCAATAGTTACATGGGCATCGGGTTCCGTTGCGCCATAAACAATCAGCTCAGCATCCGCCACCAGCCAAAACTGACGCGGTTTTGTAGGCAAAGAGCCAGAGAAAAGACCCGCACCCGAAGCCGTCAAACCCGCGCCCGAAGCCGTTGGCAGCGCCCATAAGCCCACACCAGACGGGAACACATAGGAGCTGAGGCTTTGCTCAGGCCCTTTACCATGCTGCATGGAGCCATACACAGAACCATCGGCTCTGAGTGCCTCTGTACCTTGGGCAAGATTGAAAATCTGGTCGTAAATTACATCGCCCACCTTGGGATAGGTTACAACCGTCCGAGAGGGCTGAGTCAGCTCTGCAATGGTTTCACCGCGTAGGTCAGCTTCCCAGTCTACTGTTACAAAATGGTCGTCAACCCAGTCAGAAGGGTAGGTGGGCGGAATGCGAACAGCAGCAGAACGCGCCATCAGCAGCCAGCGTCCGTCGGCGGTGCGGTAGCCAATTTCCACCACGTAGTCGCGATCGCTCACCGGAATAGGCAGGTACCACTCCCGCGCCAGCTCATCACAGGGATACTCTTGAACGCTATGAGGAACTTGGGACGCAATATCAATATCGCTCACGTCGTAGATACGAACTGCCAGCTGCTGACCACCCTGCGATCGCATTTCAGCCTTATGCTCATTGGGGATATCCCAGTAGGCGTAAGCCCACTGCGGGTCACGGGGCATTAGCACAACGCGAGTTTCACCATAGCCCTCCGGAAAATCTCCCAGGGTTTCATCCACACTCGCCAAAGAAGGATCGTATAGGGCAGTGACGCCTGCCGCAAACTTGGTGGATTCAACCTGCTCTTGGGTTTCTAGGGGATCGGAGATATGTGGAGCCATAGGTGTATCTATAGTGAGATTCTGAACATCCTGAATAGAGGCTAAAAGCTGGTCTTTACGCATTCGGCTGTAGCGAGAAATGCCAACTCGACTGGCAACACGGCGGAGCTGCCGTAGGGTCATTTCTTCTAACGGGGGCTGATCGTCGTAAATCATGGGTCTGTAGACCTCCTGAGCTGGGGCAGTGCAAAATTAAACATTTTTAATAAGGCTTTTTAAGGGGTTCTATTAATTCAAATCATCCGTGGGGATCAACTTGTTAACAACACCGTAACATTTTTTTTGTAAAAGTCAAGGCTCAGAAGCCTTGATGTTCATGAACTCTACGTTTTAGAGTATTTTTTGGGATCAATATGTCATCAATTCCTAACGTGTTGATCCCAGCCTAGCTTCAGTGCTGAAGTGAATTAGGTCTCCGCTGTATGGGCAGTTTGAGAGTAGACAAATCTAAGGTAATGATGTGCGGCTTGAAGATCCTGAAGGGTTGGAACTTTTACAGGGAAAATCGTCACAAAGACTTATGGAGTGATCTCTGGCACTGCCATTTTGATTTCCCTTCGGGCATACTAAGCTCAATCTACCCTCACCCTCTGCTCACCCTATGAGGAATCATCATGATTAAACAAAAATTGCTGGTGCTTTTTGCCAGCATGATTGCTATGACAGCCGTGCCTGTCATGGCTCCAGCAATGGCGCAGCCTGCCGCTTCTGCGCCAACAGGCGTCACCGAAATCTTGAAGCAGCTTGACTTGACCCCTGATCAGCAAAAGCGTGTGGATGAAATTCAGGCGTTAGCAGCGGTTCAAATTAAAGGCGTTCTGACTCCTGACCAGCTTGCCCAGCTTAAAGTTTTGGCAGACTCAGGCAAGGGAGATGCCGAATCTTTTAATGCCCTCAACCTTTCAGAGGCACAAAAAGCGAAGCTCAATGAGGTCAAAATGGATGTAGGAATGCAGCTTCTGCCAGTCTTAAACAGCGATCAGCAAAAGAAACTCTTTGAAGCCGTTACTGCACGCTCAAAAAGTCAGTAGGGTTGAAAGCCTAACTTGAGCAAAATTTGAGTAGAGCCTCAAGATTCTAAAATCTTGAGGCTTTATGGTTTTAAAGCGCCGTCTTTGGCGCTTCTACGACTTGAGACTGGCGTGGAAATCATCCTGGACTTTAGCCGTCAGCCGCCGAGAAACCTGTCGGACAATCTGAGTTAGGAGGCGATCGCCCGTACCCTGAATCAGCGAATGGGGGAGCCGCCGAATAAATTTAGGGAACATGAGCGCAACATCCAACTCAAGCGTCCACTCAACATGGGTTGAGGGTTGTGGAGTTTCGTTTTGCTCTACTAACTCCAGCGCTGCGCGAAAATCAACCTGATAGCCCTTCTCTTCAGACAGCCCTGCGATCGTCTCAATCCGGTAAACACCGTTCTCGTCGGGCGGCAAAAGATGTAGACCAATTTTAGGCTCCACCTCAAAGCCAAAAGAACCGTAGCGACCAATGGTTAGCAAATAGCCGTGTTCTCCAATCGGCTCAACGGTCATCGGGTGAGCGCAGCGACAAAACCAGCCTTGATGGACATCAAGATAGCGAGCCACCGTTTTGGGGTCAGCATTTAGCTCCATTGCGCCTACAAAGTGACTATGAAAATGCACCAGATCTACATCAGTGTGGGGAGAGACCGCCGAAAGCGCCGATTTTTCACTTTGATCTGACTGCTCCTCGGCTAAATCCATCCAATTCTCTTGCGACAGTGATTGCATATAGTCTGACTGCATCGCGTTCCCCAGCAACTCAAAATAGCGTATTGATATTTCTATCACTCCCCATCTGAGACCCTAGTATGACAGTCAGCCTAACTTTTCTTTGTGATCTAGGTCAGCAGATGTGGTTGTTCAGGCGGGGTTAACAATGCGGCTCCTTTGTTATGCCATGATTTTTCAACAAAGAGCAAGGTGTTAAGTGGAACAAACGATCAAATAAGCTCGACTTGAAGGGAGGTGGCACTTTAATAGGTTGGGACATTTCTTTATTACCCTTCTCAAGCGTGACCTTCGGGGTGTCGATCAGAAAAATTGCTATCGTAGGGACAGCGTAAGGCGGTGGTGATTAATACTGCTACAGAAAACCGCCTTAAAAATCCGTACTGTCAAATCCATTGCTTTTAAGGATGCGTTATGGAGCGTTTGATTCAAATGAAAAAATTCTTGCTATTGAGCTGCGGAGCTGCTGCTGTTGTACTAGGCGTTAACGCAGCGCCAATGTTGGCTCAGACCTCCGCTGAACCGTTGAGCGGCACCCAAGGTGCAGACCAAGACATCAACAACATTTTTAGCAACAGAGATCAGGGTGCCTCATCGCTATTTGGCCTTATTAATAAGATTCAGCTCCTGAATGGTCGTAATCCCAACGATTTTGCAGCGGAGCAAGATGAAAACTTTCAGTCTGCGGTGAGTGATTTCCGTAAAAAGCAGCAGCAGCAGAGCCAGTCTCCGGCAGTGCCAACTGCTCCAGCTATTTCTACTCCGCGTCCTTAGCGCGCAGACATGACTAATTTTGTGCTGAAATGTGTGACTAAAGGTTTTAGACGCTTCTTGTTTATAGGCGCAGCGGGTATTGCGACGCTTCCATCCGTCGTTTGGGCTGATGATTTTGCTCAGGGGGCTAATGTATCGCTCCAAGAAGGCAACCAGGTCTTAATCAATGGCAAGCCGTTTGCAGGTGCTTGGGCACAGTGGAGCGGTAGACAATCAGGGCAGCCTACGATCGGCATTAGCGACAGCCTATGGGTGCGTCAGTTGGGTGGAGCGCTGCTCAACAATGGCAGTAATTCGACACAGCAGCCCGTCCAGTGGCTTTCTGATAGTTCTAAGACGCTGCTCTCTACACAATTTAATTCAACCAAAACCATTCGCTATCTTGCCATCTCTGAAGCCGCACGTCAGTGGGGGTGGCAGGTTGAGGTCAAAGGTGCAGCACTAGATATTCGCACGGGAGCAGCGGCTATTGCGTCTGTGAAAACAGGGCAACAGCCTTGGGGGCAGCGGCTTGTTATGGTACTCGACCGCGTTTCTCCTTGGCGAATGGCTGCGCTTACCAACAGTCGAACTGGGCGTACAGACCGTGAATTTACCGTTGAAGTAGATGCGACGCTCTTAGCAGATTCCCTTAAGACCCTATCGGTTGCAGCAGGTGCAGGCTTAAAGGCTTTAAAAATTACCCCACAGCAGAATCAGACGTTAATTCAGGGCGTTATAGATGGGCGTTATCAGCCTCAGGTTTCTACGCTAGATAACCCGCCACGGATTGTTTTAGACGTGCGTCAGCCACTCTCTACACAAACCCGCAAGATTCTTTGGGCACCTGGAGTTGAGTGGAACGAAGCAGTTGTTAGTCTAGGGCAGGCACAGTTTCCCGTAACGTGGCTGGCTATTAACCCACGCCAGCCAAGACTCCAGCTTTTGCCATTTTGGAGCGGCAAGAGCAGCAGCAGCATTCTGGGTTTGGAGGGGCTGGCTAAGATGGCTCAGCAGAATCAGGCTGCTGCTGCTATTAATGGGGGATATTTTGGACGCGATCGCCAATCCCCTCTAGGCGCAATTCGTCGAAACGGCACTTGGGTTTCAAGTCCCATCCTCAACCGAGGCGTCATTGCCTGGGATGCTCAGGGGCGCTTTAAGGTGGGTCGCCTGATGCTGCAAGAGCAGATTGTGACGAGTAATGGCGTGTCAGTGCCTATTACATCAAGCAATAGTGGATATCCCCAAAAAGGAATCGCTCGCTACACGTCGGTTTGGGGCGCAACCTATGCGCCGCTGCTTAAAAATGAGCAGATTATTGCCGTTGTCAACAATCAGGTACAGTCTGTGCAGCCTGCTGTTGAAGGACAGACTTTTGCG
>JBGSVR010000602.1:0-7307 GCA_041752855.1 Thermosynechococcaceae cyanobacterium | reverse complement strand
TGCTCCACGACGGGTATCGGGTAAGTCTTTAAATGCGTCTAAGATGGCTAAAGTACTAATGGTGGGCAATGCCTAAATGGGGCTATTCTATTACCTTACAGGCGTTTGACTACTCTTGCTTAGAATGAAATAACCCTGCTCATCATCGCGTGGTGTCTTAAACTCCCATTCCTGATACAAAGGTGAAGGGTCGCGCAAAAGCACAAAGGGTGAATCAATCAGCAACTGTTCTGGAAAATCAGTTTTCTCAAACTGTCTTGCCCACACTTTAGCATAGCCATTTTGAGGAATCAATCGTTGTTTACCATTTTGTGTTTCTTCAACTCTAGATTGTGAAGCGTAAAGAATTCTCTGGGTCGGACAATAACGATCAGAAATTGTACAGTCAGTAATAATGATTCCAAATAGCCCATAATTGCTGTCCAAAGATTGTTGCAGGCTATTAATAGCATCTTTGGATGAAGGTTTTCTTGATAAGAGTATTGATATTTTCGTAGGTAATAAATTTGATAAGATATTGAAGTCAACTGTTTGAGTTCGGTAAATTGTTCCTTCCCAGTAACCATAGTAGTTTGCATAAATTACACTTAGTGTAGTCCCTATCGACAAGGCAAAAACGCCAAGTGCTCTGAATCCCGAACCCTTTGTTAATCTTGACTTAAGAAAACCAGTTAATAGATTATTGAACTGACTCATGGTTACACTAAAATTACAAGCTATATATCCTCTTAAGTCAAAACACCCAAAATAGCTTTACCAGCTAACTCTGTCTACATCTATCTACTGATTCAATCGGTTGGGTTTTGCTAGACTATGGAGAACAAGCGAAAAGCCCTAATTCTTTCTACACCAAAGGTCTAGCATGTCTCCAAGCGTCGCACTGCTGTCTCGTGAACTCCCCAACCTAGACTATGCCGTTAGCCGCGATCTCTTTGACGAAAGCTGGCGACAGCCGCTCTCCACACTCTTAGGTTTAGGACGAGCCGCAGGGGCAGACTTCATCGAATTTTTTCTAGAGCGCGTCAACTACATTAGCGCCCAAGCCGAAGACGATGCCATTACCAGCCTCTCGCCCCGCCTCGCCACAGGTGCAGGAGTACGAGTGTTTGTGGGCAGCGCAGACTGCTACGTCAGCACCAACGATCTGAGCTTTAGCGGACTCAAGCGATCGCTCGAAAAAGCACTCTCTATCATGGGGCTAACCCTCCCTGGCCCCAGCGCCTTCGTGCCCGAAATTAACCTAGAGCTACTGCGAGACTACGCAACCGCCCGCAATAAAGATAGCTGGCTCGCAGGCTGTAGCCCCATGCAGGAAATGAGCGAAGTGCTGCTTGCCGCCAACGCCAGCCTGCTCCAAAAAGCCCAGCACGTTCAGTCCCGTAAAGCCGTATACTTCCGCGATTGGCAAGAAGTTTTAGTTGCTGCCAGCGATGGCGTGTTTGCCCGTGATATTCGCCTCACCCAGTCCGTCGGCTACAATTTGTTGTGCGAAGAAAACGGCGATCGCGCCTCCATTGGTAAGCGCGTGGGTGCAACCTACGCCCCAGATTTCCTAAGAACCTGGGACTTTGCCATTGATGCCGAAGAAGTGGCGCACTCCGCCGCTCAGATGATTCATGCCGATTTTATTGAATCTGGCACCTATCCAGTGGTCATGGCAAACGAATTTGGCGGCGTGATTTTCCATGAAGCCTGTGGGCACCTTCTCGAAACCACCCAGATTGAGCGTAAAACCACGCCCTTCGCCGATAAAAAAGGCGAAAAGATTGCTCATGAAAACCTGACCGCCTGGGATGAAGGGCTAACCGATAATGCCTTTGGCACCATTGATATGGATGACGAAGGCATGCCCGCCCAGCGCACACTGCTGATCGAAAATGGGATCTTGAAAAATTTCCTGAGCGATCGCGCCGGATCCATCCGAACAGGCAACCCTCGCACAGGCAGCGGTCGCCGCCAGAGCTACGCCTACGCCGCCGCCAGCCGGATGCGCAACACCTATATCGCCCCAGGCAACTACACCACCGACGAAATTTTTGCTTCTATTGAAAAAGGTCTGTACTGCAAAAAGATGGGCGGTGGCAGCGTTGGTGCCACTGGGCAATTTAACTTCGCCGTAGATGAAGCCTACCTCATCGAAAATGGCAAAATCACCAAGCCTCTTAAGGGCGCAACCCTAATCGGCGAAGCCACCGAAATCATGAACAAGATTTCCATGTCTTCTCAAGACCTAGGCTTAGCCGCTGGGTTCTGCGGTTCCGTTAGCGGCAGCATCTACGTCACCGTAGGCCAGCCCCACATTAAAGTAGATTCCATCACTGTCGGTGGACGATAGGTAGGCTGCGAAAATACTTACAGGGATTATGCCTTTAACATAGGCATAATCCCTATTTTCTATACGCCTCGGTAATTCGTCTTAATCCACAGGCGCAGCTCCACCTCAGAATCTGCGTAAACACAGGCACCCGTGCGCGGGTCAAAAGCGTACCACCAATGGTCGCTACCCAAATTGAATTCGCTCACCTGAAGCGTAGAACCACCAAAGAAAACCTTACTAAGCCTTTCCTTAGCAGCCTCTAGCCAAGCTTCTAGAGCGCTGAGAGCCGTGCTATCCGCAGCAATCTGTCGCTTTTCATGCTCCAATAGCTCAATAAGCTGCATGTTCTTAGCTGCTCGAGCAATTTTCAAGCGGTAAGCCAAAGAATCCATCATATTGTGCTGATGGATGGCAGAAGTTTGGAGCGAATTGAACTGAAGTACTTGAGCCATCGTCTTTAACCAGAATTCATCATCAGGCTTTATTTGCCCTCTTCCATAATTATATAAAAGTTTCTGTATTATAAGCTACATAAACATGACGCTTTGGTAACAATCCCCTGTTAGGCTACAACGGACTTCCTAAGTTCCGGGAAATCCGTTATCAAAATCCATTTGAAGTCCCCTGTATAGTGACAAAAATATGTTTTCTTTTGTTAAAAGACTCTTTCGGCAATTAATCAGAAAATCAACACATGTTCAGCATGAATCTATCAATAAATCCAGCATTGTTATTCTAATTTTAGTCGATATTTTTGTACTGTTTAACGTTTTTAGCGGGCTAGATAACATAGCACAATTGCCGTTATCTCCTCAAGAAGAGTTTCCGTGCTTCTCGGCCTATGAGCGTTATCAAATCGCTAAGCAAAAGGGAACCTTTGACTTTAATACAGCAACGATTGAATCTATTATTGATGTGGATTATCAATCTCCTTCATTGTTGACTAATAAGGAAAGAAGTAGATTAGGCAAGGTTTCAGGCTTATGCGAAAATGTTAGCCGCTTATCTAAACAAATTAATACCGCAGAAAATATAAAGCTAAAAGCCAGCATTAATCAAGACAGAATCCTAATCTCTAGACTAAACCAAGAGACTGAAACCTTGCGTAGGCAATATGACTCAACACTGTTAGAAAAAATTGCGGGTCAGTCTTCTCAAAAATCTATCAACCAAGCATCTGCTGACCAGGTTAAACCTAAAATTGATGCAAACAACGCTAAAATTGCTGTCCAGAAGAAGCTGATTCTTGAAAAACAGACTAAATTAGTTCAACAGCCTTCTTCTAAAGAATACCTGAAGCGACTTAACGATGCTTCTGGCTATCAAGAAATACAAAAAGCCTATCGTTCAGCTCAGTTTTGGTACCCAAATAAGCAGTTGCTCTTACAAACTGCATTTCTACTGCCGCTCATTGCTTTAGCTTACTTTGTCAATACTGCCGCAACCAAAAAGAATAAGGGCGTCATTGCTTTGATTAGCTGGCATTTGCTAGTAATCTTTTGCATTCCTTTACTGATCAAGTTTTTTGAGTTTGTTCAATTTGGAAATCTTTTGGGTGTTGTTGTCGAAGGGCTGACAACACTTTTAGGTGGTTTACTCTTTATTACAAGCTATTTACTCATTCTGATTATCCCTTTGGCTGGCTTTGGATTAATCAAGTTTTTGCAAAGGTTTGTATTTAATCCAAAAGTTCAGGCCAGAAACAGGATTCAGAATGTTCGCTGCATTAACTGCAACTTTAAGTTGGGTGCTGGCGATGAGTTTTGCCCATCCTGTGGCTTTAGTCAGTTTGTTGACTGCTCAAACTGTCACCAAAAAACCTATAAGTTCACAAGCTTCTGTAAGCATTGTGGTCATGACCTAGCACAAACAAATCTAAATTCCCCCCTTTAGAAACTTAGAAATTTCACCTTCAATTCCCTTGATTTGAGGCATAGCATTCTGAGGCAGCATGTCTTTGGCAAAAGCGAGAGAACTGGGGAGCCTTACGCCAGATATTTTCCAACCTAATCCATCTCTAGATAGCAATAGCGTTACTGGCTCTATGTCTTGCCCTTTGGGCTTTACGCTGACCGCAAACTGATTGAAAGATTCATACTCTGCCTTCACATCTGGATTGCTGCTGCTTCCTTGCGTAAATTGAGACTGTCCTTCCTGTTTCCCAAGCTGAAGCTGTTGACCTTCTAGAAGTGCTGCCACACCCGAAGGGGTCACAAGCTGATCCACCACTGGATCTAGCACAAAGCCACCCATCACCGAACCCAATAGCCCCATTAGTGGATTGCTCTGTTGAGACGTCTCTTTTTTCACGACAGTCTGTAAATTGGTCTTAACGCTTTCGCGTAGTGCAGGAAAATCGACGTGACTTGAAATCGCCTCTACATCTTTGCGTTCTACTGCTTGATACATCTGATATAGGGTGAAATACGGACTTGCATATAAACCACCCCCACAGGCAAAGGCTGCAATGACGCCCCCAATCAGCAATCCACGATTTTGCAGTTTCATAGCGTTAATCCTCAGGTGATGGGGTATTGAGTGGTTCATATCTATGAATAGGATGAAACCTTTGAAGTGCCTGTGATCTAGATCCGCAGGTGCGTGTGATCCTCATGGTTCTGATGAATTGAGAGCCTAATGCGTTTGTAACACGTTGCCGTGTCTGCCTCATACTCTTCATCTTCTAAGTTAAGGCTTTGCGTCACCTGCGATTTAAATCACATTGACCAATAGAGCTAAGTCACATACACAGCCTTGAGAGCATGGCAAATTAAGCAACATCAACCTTCACCCATAAGGCTCTCCCATGAAAAAGCTTATTCTTTCCCTGATGACCCTAAGTGCTCTTGGTATCGTCATCGCTGCACCGCTCAATGCCAATGCCGTTGAAATCAACGTGGGCGGCTATCGTTTCTCTGATCGCCAGAGTTCAAAATACGCTGTCTACTACAAGACCCAGTATCAAAAACGCTGGCAATTCAAGGGTGATTACGGCACACGCTTTGAGGCAGAGTTTGCCGCCCGTCGGCTACGACACAACGGCTATATTGCTCGCATCGATCGCTATTGATATGCACCCTACCCATTTAAGTCGGCACATTCAGTTGCCTTCCTTTTTAGAATCTGCGGTGGCTTTTATCTCCTGAGCTTATCAAAGCGATAAAAAAACTAAAGTCACCATAGATTCTAGCCGACACGACTCGTCTCTTTACCGATGCTTCTGCTATTCATCACTTATTTTGGTGTGTCAGTGGATGCTCCTGCCAGAATGACATTGGGTTACGTTACATCAAAGAAAATTAATTTTACAGAGCCTTGCATTAGTTGAGCTAATTCATTGAATAAAATAAAGGAGTGCAGCGGCACCCGTTGCGCTTAAGCCATAAGAAGGAACTGAGTATGAAACTTCTAAAATCCTTGCTTGACAGTTTGCGATTCATCCTTGAAGGCGTTACGAAAAACTTTGCGCCCAATGAGGAGCATTATCCAGCCACCGGAGTAGTGCCCTACAGTGGAGATCCTCCTCACGACAAATAACGTTAATGAGGTTATGGCGTAAAGGTAGGTCACTTCGCTAGGGAGGCGTTTAGATTTGTTGGGTCTTTGAAAGCCATAAAGACTGTAGAAGGGTGAATGACTGTCAATGGTGAGACGTCCGACCTACAATGGATATACATTGATATCGCACGCTCAGGGAGTTAAAATTCGCTATGACCGAAGCCACCCAGACGAAGCAAAAGGGCATCTTAATGTCCGACTCCGCCCTTAAGCATGTTTTAGAACTACGGGAAAAAGCCGGTAAAGACCTGTGCCTAAGGGTTGGGGTTAGAGGCGGCGGCTGTTCTGGAATGTCTTACACGATGGACTTTGAGGAGCCTAAAAACATTCAGCCAAGTGATGAGGTATTTGATTACGAAGGCTTCAAAGTTATTTCAGATCCAAAGAGCTTGCTGTATATTTATGGGTTGATGCTCGATTACAGCGAGGCGCTGATTGGTGGCGGGTTTAAGTTTACAAACCCGAATGCTGCTCAGACCTGCGGCTGCGGCACTTCGTTCTCTACATAACTAAGCAGCAGCAACATGACTACGACCACGGTTGAAGAACTGTTTGACCAGGGGCTTGAGCGCTATAGCGCTGGCGAGGCACCTCAGACACTGATTCCAGTTTTTAAGGAAGTTTGTGATCGCGCCCAGCGTAATAGCCCCGCACTAACCTGTTTGGCTTGGCTTTATTTACTAGAAGGCAAGCCTGCTTTAGCGCTCAAATCGGCTCAAAAGGCAATCAAACTAAACCAGCAAGATCCTCAGGCGCGGATCTATCTTGTGATGGCAATGCTAGACACCAATCAAAAAGGGGTTCGGCCTCACATTGAGATTATCCAGCAGCTTCTGATGGTGCCTGAGCTGCGCGAAGAAGTAGAAAAGAGCTTTGCTGATGGACTCAAACGCAACCCAGAATAGGCCAGCCTGCTTAAGGTTAAAACCTGGGTTTTAGAATAATAGACCCACTGGTGTAAATCATGCAGAAGCTTTTGAATGGTCTAAATACCCTGTTGGTGATCAATACGTTTGTGGTATTGGGCAGCTTTGCTTGGCTGGCGATCGCCGTTTTAGGCCGAGGTGCCGGGCTCTCTTTGGGTCTAAATCTGTGGTACAGACTTTGGGAGCCAGTGTTTACACCAGCGCTGGGCATTCTAATGGGCGGCGCTTTATTGAGTGGCTTAATCAGCCAAGTCAACAAGCGATTGCCTGAGCGGACAAAGCTTGGTTAACAGTAACAAGCTTTACTTAAGATTTAGCTCATCTTCTTCGTCTGCCCACTCGTTCCATTCTTCATCTAGGTCATAGTCTTCAAGCACAGGGCTATATAAGTAGGCGTCTTGAGCCTCTTTAAGACTCAGCCACTGACCTGCCTCTCTAACGGCAGCAGGGGGTGAATCAAACCGAGCATAAAACCAAGGGGGCGACGTGGGCTGGGTGAGCGTTGC
>JBGSVR010000601.1:0-3544 GCA_041752855.1 Thermosynechococcaceae cyanobacterium | reverse complement strand
AAGACGCTTTTTCATACTCACCTCAAAAACAGCACAACAATCGGGTTTTCTAGCTCGCAAGTTTTGCGAGGTATGCAGAGGCTGCATGGGGTTCAGGAAACATCTGTGAGATTGGAGCAGGGGTAAGCAACAGCTTGGTCAGCGCTTCCCCAATGCGAGGCAGTCCTTGAAAATCTAGAGTGGAGTTTCCAAGAGCAGAACGAAACTTCAGCTCCTCTGAAACCGCTTGGCTAAGACGATCAGGCGTAAGCTCGTCGGGGTGAAGGTGGCGCAGCAGGTTCAGCTTTGCCATACGCTCGGTGCGGATGAGCTGCTCATGACCAGGGCTAATGCGCGGAATGGCGATCGCCCGTCTGCCCTGAGACAAAACCTCTGTAACGGTGTTGTAGCCGCCCATACAGACCACCAAATCGGCGGCGTTGATGTAGCTCATCATGTCGTCGGTAAATTCGCGAATCGTCACCTGCGGAAGCTGTGCCGCCATCTGAAATAGCTGCTGCTGTTCGTGGGCTGGCATTTCTGGCCCACAGAATAATAGACTGCGAATGTCAGAATCGCCCAAATGCTGCCCCTGGAGATAGGTGCTCAGCATGGGGTAGCCGTCTTCCCCACCACCAGGCGTGACCAGCACCAGCTTCTGAGAAGGCTGAAGGTTCAGCTCACGGCGCAGCGCATAGCGGCTTTGGTGCCCCGCTTCTTTGCGGAGATAGCCACAAAAGCGCACCTTATCTGCCACCCGACTGGGAAGCGCATACTCTTCACACAGGTTAAACACCTTAGGAATCCCCACCACCAGCACCTGATGGAACAGGTGATAGATCGCGCCGTAGTAGCTTTCCTTTTTCCACTCAGTTCGGGTGGTTACGGGCAAATCTAGGATGTCGCGCAGCAGCAGCACCAGCTTGGTTTGGGGCAGGTCGCTTTTAAGCGTGCTGAGGGTTTCTTTCAGTTCCCCTTTGATGCCGTAGGGCTTTTTATCCACCATCATCACGTCTGGCTTATAGCTGAGCGCCGCCGTCAGAATGAGATCGGATCGGAGTTTGACCGTTGTGTCTACATCCATCCGCAGATACTTGGCCGACAGTTCCCCTGATTTACCTCGGTTTAGGCAGGGCAGCTTAATGTAGTCCAGACCGGGCGGTAGCCGAAAGCTTTGCAGCATCGGCGAACCAGACACCAGCAAAATCGAAAGGTTGGGAATAGCCTTGAGCAAATACTGACAAATCTCCAGCATCCGGCGGATATTGCCTAGACCAAAGGCATCGTGAGAGTACACCATCAGTTTCATAAAACGTTCCCCGCAGCGAAAGAGCGCGATTTCTGACTTAGGCAGCTTGAGCGACAGTCTTTGAGATAAACGTAGGCTCGGACAATGGCAGCGGCACTCTGCTATTTACGGCAGGGCGACCGATGCCGATAGTGTCAAAGCCTGCGGTGGTCAACTTTTCCCTATCTAAGAAGTTGCGCCCATCAATCAAAATGGGAGTGTGCATCAACCCTGCCAAAACAGCAAAATCTGCATTACGGAACTGCGGCCATTCTGTTACCAGCACCAAGGCATCACAGTCCTTTGCTAAATCTTCGAGGCTGGCGGCTAACTCAAGCGATACTTGAGGCGGAGCACTAGCAATAATGGGGTCGTAGGCTTTGACCTTCGCCCCCAATCGCGTCAGATGCTCAATCAAATCGAGAGCAGGGGCGTCACGCAGGTCATCAGTGTTGGGCTTGAAGGTTAAGCCCAATAGTCCAATGGTTTTACCCTTGAGAATTTTGAGCGCCTGCTGAAGCTTTTCAACAGCAATCAAACGCTGTTTGCGATTAGTTTCTACCGCAGCATTCAGCAGTTGAGCCTCGTAGCCATAATCTTGAGCGGTATGAATAAGGGCAGAAACATCTTTAGGGAAGCAGGAGCCACCCCAGCCAATGCCAGCATTCAAAAATTTATTGCCAATCCGCGAGTCTAGGCCAATTCCTGTCGCTACCTGGGTTACGTCTGCCCCCACGCGATCGCAGATATTGGCAACTTCATTAATAAAGCTAATTTTGGTGGCTAAAAACGCATTGGCGGCGTACTTAATCATCTCCGCCGAAACCAGATCGGTCACAACCACAGGCACCGGAGTTTTCGATGGATCGGCAGAAAATTGCCGAGAAACCAAAGGTGCGTAAAGCTGCTGCATTAGGGCGATCGCCCGTGGGCTATTGCTGCCCAACACAATGCGATCGGGGTTAAAGGTGTCGTAAATTGCCGAGCCTTCCCGCAAAAATTCAGGATTGCTCACTACATTAAAGCCAGAGATAGTTTGCTGGCGATCGCTCACCCCATCCATCACGAGCCGATGTACCCAGTCCCCAGACCCAATGGGCACCGTAGACTTATTGACAATGACCTTATAGCCACCATTGAGGTGTGCCCCAATGCCACGCGCCACCGCTTCAACATAGCGAGTATCGCTCTCGCCTGTGGGCAGTGCGGGGGTACCCACCGCAATAAACAAAACCTCACCATGAGCCACCCCTGCCCCTAGGTCGGCGGTAAATTCGAGTCGTCCTGCATCAATGGCAGAGCGCATCAATTCATCTAGCCCAGGCTCATAAATCGGAGACTGACCCGACTGCATGAGCTTTACTTTGGCAATATTGTTGTCTACACAGACGACGTGATGACCCACTTCAGCCAAACAAACGCCTGTGACCAACCCTACATATCCAGTTCCAATCACGCAAACTTGCATCGGAGAAATCTCCATAAAAACGTTCTTGAGACAAACGCAACTCTCAGGTCTAAAACGCTGCGGTATCGTTTGGCTTAAGAACAGCTTCTCTGGAAGGCATGAAGAAGATATGAAGTTTTTATGAGAAGAAGTTCATGAAGATTTTCTAATCTGACAATACAGACCCACACCTGCATTAGTGAATGCCAATTTCCTCTTTGCTGAGATAGGTTTTAACTTTCTCTAGTAAATCGCTAAACCGAAAGGGCTTCGTCACATAGTCCGTTGCGCCAGCAGCCAAGGCAACAGCACGGCTTTTGTCATCGCTAAAAGCCGTCACCACAATAATGGGAAACGTTTCACCCTGACTGCGTAATTCTTCTAAAACCGCCCAACCATCCTTGATGGGCAGCCCTAAATCGAGCAGCAATAGCTTAATTTCTTCGGTCTGCGTAACCGCTAATGCCTGACACCCGTCTTCCGCTACGACCGTTTCATAGCCATAGCGCCGCAGCCCTTTCTCCAAAAAAGCGGCAAGACGATCCTCATCTTCAGCAATCAAAATCCGGTTCATAACATCAGCCATTAGGAGATAGACCTAACTTACCCAATATACCTACAACGCCTGTCGATTCTGCATGAGACTTTTCTTATCTAACCTAAGACTAGAGGCGATCGCACTGTTTTTCTGTGCCTGTCTATTTTGATTTAACGTCTTGCAGGTTAAATCTCAAATAGCTTGGCATAATGGGCTTTTAGCCAATTTTTCAACAATAGAATTATTGTCGCCAAAAGCCATTCATAGCTTAAAAACAATTCGTACCAGTTGA
>JBGSVR010000600.1:0-4362 GCA_041752855.1 Thermosynechococcaceae cyanobacterium | reverse complement strand
TTTGTTTATGTCCTATTTATTCTTTTGGCTGTGTGAACGCCCGTTTCTCTCAAAAAGTAAATCCAATTAACGTCCTGGACTTTCACAGAGACGATACTTACAGCGTCCCCTGAATTGCCTGACGTAAATTGCCCTGACAGTTTGCCAACTGCTGTTCACCTGCAACGGCATCAAGCTCTGTCCAGTGCATCAGGAGCGCCAGCTTAACGCGGCGATCGCTCTTCTCTAGCAGCGTCACTGCCTCTTCTCGATCCAAATCAGTCAGGTCTTGAATCATTCGTACCGCTCTGCCATAGAGCTTTTGGTTTGTGACGGCTACATCCACCATGCGGTTGCCGTAGACCTTGCCCAGCAGCACCATCGTGCCCGTAGACAAAATATTTAGCGCCAGCTTTGTGACGGTACCTGCCTTTAGGCGTGTGGAACCTGCCAACAGCTCTGGCCCCACCAGCAATCGAATATCGACATCTACCTCAATGGGTACCTGTTCCCAAGGCACACAGGCCATGAAAATGGTGGTGGTTCCCTGTGCGCGTGCTGCCCGTAATGCACCCTGAACGTAGGGCGTAGTGCCTCCTGCGGTAATGCCGACAAGGACATCTTTCGCAGTAATGTTGTGTTCAGCAACGGCTGCCGCACCATCTTCTGAGCGATCTTCGAGGGCTTCAGAACTTCGCAGTAGCGCAGGCGCACCCCCTGCCAAAATGCCCTGTACAAGCTCCGGTGGCGTACAAAACGTGGGTGGACATTCAGCAGCATCCAAAACGCCTAGACGACCGCTGGTGCCTGCCCCAATGTAAAACAGCCGCCCACCCTGACGCAGTGCCGCCGCCGTTTTTTCTAGCGCTAAAGCGAGGGATTCTCTGGCTGTGGCGATCGCCATCAAAACCTTTTCATCTTCTCGATTAAACAAATCAACAATTTCAAGGGGCGACATCTGGTCAAGATTTTGACTTTCAGGGTTGGCTTGCTCCGTCAGGAGATGACCGCGCTCTTGGATAGTGCCGAATTCCGTTGAAGGTGCGTTCAAGGCTGTACCCGATTCATTCTCAACAACAATCAACACCCTACCATGCAGCCTTCTCAAGGTGCGCCCACAATAAAGGCCGTGCCCTAGAGCATGGCCTTTATTGTTAAAAGTGCTGAGGTTTGAGGCTAAAAATATTCTGACTCAATGCGGTTGAGCTGCTGCTGCAAATTTTGAGGGAGCGCCGCGCGATCAGTGCCAGAGAGTTCATGATACGCCTGAGCCAATCGCGCCATCTCCAGATTGTGCTGTGCCTGAACCCGATCAATTTGATGCTGTACCTGAACAAGCTTATGGGTTGTAGCATAAAGTGCCCGCCCAGATGAATTTTGTGCCGCTCCTGATAACGTTCCATCGCCCATGAGCAGCACCCACAGTTTTTGCACCCAATTTTCTTTGGGTACAGATGAGCCAATCTGATGACCACTACCACTTAGCATTGCTTGAAGTCCCCCTAGTTCGATAAGAGCTACCGTACCTTGAGTCAAGCATACCCAAATCGTTTCTGGGTTTGATCATGCTGTGATATTCAGAAACACATCTAGTATCCTTAGAGAACGGGTTAAGCCAAAGCTTCTGAAGGTCATCAGGAATGGGAATCAAACCGCCACTGACATTGCGACCGTACCCGATGGCAGAAAGCCGAACTTGCTAAAGTAGTGTGAACGGGGTACTAAGAGAGTATCAACGACTGAAGTCGTCTGCTCCACCGCAAGCTATCTTCAGCCAGTCTGTACCGTAAACCCTCTCACCGGAGTTCGACTCAGGATTCAGAAATGGCAATACCTGAACAGGTTCAGCAGCGATCCGATTTAATTGGAACCCAAGTTATTACCCGCAATACGGGTAAAAAGCTGGGGGTTATTAATCAGCTATGGGTTGATATTGATCAGCGCGAGGTCGTGGCACTAGGGCTACGCAGCACGCTGATTACAGGTGAACAGCGCTACCTTTTTCTAGAGAATGTGCGGCAGATTGGGGATGTGGTGCTGGTTGATGATGAAAGCATCCTAGAGGAAGTTAATCCACTTAACTACAGCACGCTGATTAGTCATGAAGTGATTACTGAAGCTGGAGAAGTGTTGGGGAAGGTTCGAGGCTTTAAGTTTGATACGGTCAGTGGTGAAATTACCGCCCTTGTGATTGCGTCTCTGGGTTTGCCACTCATTCCATCCCAGCTCATCAGCACTTACGAGCTGCCCGTAGACCAGATTGTCAGCACTGGCCCTGATCGGGTGATTGTGTTTGAAGGCACTGAAGATAAGCTCATGCAGATTACTGTCGGCGTTTTAGAGCGTCTTGGCCTAGGCGGTGCCCCCTGGGAAAACGAAGAAGAAGACTACATCCCCACCCGAACACCTACCAGCAATCAGCTTGCCTCTGGACAGCGAGTTGCGCCCTATGTTCCCCCAGTTGCGGCGGCTCCTGCGCGCGATCGCGATACCTGGGCAGAAGAGGACGAGTGGGAGACTATTCCGGCAGGGCGTCGGGCTGAAGAGCCAAAACGCGCTTATGCAGCAGCGCCGCCCCCTGAAGCCCCTGAAGTCAAGCGCTGGGAAGATGATTTAGAAAAAGATGCCTGGGATGACCAGCCCGAAGAAGAATATAAGGCTCCCCCGCTCAAGCTGCCGGAGCGCCAAAAAGTGGCTGAGTATGAACGAGAAGAGTCCTAAAGCTAGAAATAATTTTAATTGAGCAAGATGACTTTAATTGAGCAAGCTCAGCGTACTCGTCTTGCCGCCCAAGGATTAGCGGTTCAGACGGCAGCGGTCAAAAATCAGGCGTTAGAGGCGATCGCCCAGTCCTTAGAAGCCTTCAGCGCTGATATTGTGGGAGCCAACGCGAAAGACTGCGAATTGGCAAAAGCTAACGGCCTAGCCAGTGCGCTGTATGCGCGGCTTAAGTTAGATGAGGGCAAACTGGCAGCGGCGATCGCCGGAGTCCGCAGTGTGGCAACCCTCACCGATCCTGTCGGTGAAGTGCAAATCCATCGTGAACTGGACAAAGGGCTAGTGCTAAAGCGCGTCTCTTGCCCACTAGGGGTGTTGGGCATCATTTTTGAAGCCCGTCCTGATGCGGTCATGCAGATTTCTTCCCTTGCCATTAAGTCAGGCAATGGCGTGTTGCTGAAGGGCGGACAAGAGGCGCTCAATACCTGTCAGGCGCTAGTGAAGGCCATTCAAGCAGGACTGGCGCAAACCCCCATCGCTCCGGCGGTGGTGGCGCTGCTGACCAGCCGCGAAGAGACGATGGAGCTGCTAAAGCTAGATCGCTATGTCGATCTGATTATCCCTAGAGGCTCTAACAGCTTTGTCCAGTTTGTGCAGGACAATACTCGAATTCCGGTGCTGGGACACGCTGAAGGGATTTGTCACCTCTACATTGACCGTGCCGCAGAGTTATCTAAAGCAATTCCCGTTGCTGTAGATTCTAAGACTCAGTATCCTGCCGCCTGCAACGCCATTGAGACACTTTTGGTTCATCAGGCGGTTGCCCAAACGTTTTTGCCAGAGGTCACACAGGCGCTGCTAGCTAAAGGCGTTGCACTACGCGGTGATGCTGCCACCCAATCCATTGTGGATGTTGAGGCTGCTACAGAAGAAGACTGGGCGACAGAGTACAGCGATCTGATCTTATCTATCCGCGTGGTGGAATCTTTGGAAGGGGCGATCGCCCACATCAACGCTTACGGTTCTGGACACACAGAGGCGATCGTGACCGAAGATGCCGAGACTGCTCAAGCCTTTATGAGCTGCGTGGATGCCGCAGGGGTTTTTCAGAATTGCTCAACGCGCTTTGCCGACGGGTTCCGCTATGGACTTGGAGCAGAGGTAGGCATTAGCACTCAGCAGATGCCGCCACGAGGGCCTGTGGGTCTAGAAGGGCTTGTGACCTATAAGTATCAGATCCAGGGCGATGGACACATTGTGGAAACCTACTCGGGCAAAAATGCTCGTGCATTTACACATCGGGAGTTAGGTTAGCAACGGGTTTCGGCTTCGCTCAACCCTCAAATCCTGAATTGGTGTGGGTTGAGGCTTCGACGGTGAGCGCTCAGCCGAACCGCGAAGTCGAAACCCAGTCTGCCATTCTAGTGCTAGTTCGCCTTAGGTGTTACGAAACGTAACCCCATTTCTCATAAAAGTCCGGCATGATCAGGGTAAGTGCTGTTGAGGCCATGCATCACAGGTGCAGTTTAAGCCATTGAATGTATAGCCCTCAACTTGTGGCATCCACATTTCTAAGGAGATGAGGTTATGGCAACTCAAGTGAATGCGGCTCGGCTCCACAAAGATATTCACGCGGCACAAGATCGTGAGCTTCGGCTCCAGGCA
>JBGSVR010000599.1:0-6160 GCA_041752855.1 Thermosynechococcaceae cyanobacterium | reverse complement strand
ACCTTCAGATAAGTGACCTCAAACCCAAGGCGCTCAAGATATCGACAGGGTTCAAGCACGGCAGGGTGTTCGGTTTCAACCGTAATAATGTGACGGCCTCGCTGAATATAGGCTTCAGCAACGCCTTTAATCGCTAAATTATTGGCTTCTGTAGCACCACTGGTAAAAATAATTTCCTCTGGGTCAGCATGGATGGCATCTGCGATTGTCTGCCTTGCAAACTTCACGGCTGCCGCTGCCTCCCAACCGTAGCAATGCCCCTGACTGGATGGGTTGCCAAATTGCTCACTGAGATAGGGCAGCATAGCCTCTAATACCTGCGGATCTACTGGCGTTGAGGCGTGCCCATCTAGATAGATTGGAAGTTTACTCACCATAGACTGTAACTAATCTTTCATCATCAAGGGTACCTGTTTTAAGTCTGCTAAAGCTGCGCTCCCTGTGCAAAGCAAAACGGTTTTTAGCTCCGCTAGCAAAATTTTTACTAGCGCATATAAAGCTTCTTCAGATTCATGGGCTGCGGTCAAAAACGGATAGGCCATCCCGGCTACGTCAGCACCCAGGGCGATCGCCGTTGCCACATCCAGCCCCGTCCGTAAGCCCCCCGAAGCAATCAGCGGAATTTTAGCGTCTACTGCACGAACCTCCAAAATACATTCAGCCGTTGAAAGACCCCATTCGGCAAAGGTTTGCCCTAGACGGCTTTGTTGGGCATCCGTGGCGCGTTCTCCTTCGACCTTTGCCCAAGAGGTGCCACCTGCCCCCGCGACGTCAATCGCCGCAACACCCGCCTCAATCAGCCGTTGCGCCACTGCGCCAGAAATGCCGTTGCCCACCTCCTTCGCAATCACAGGAACAGACAAATGCCGACACAGCGCCTCAATTTTGGGGAGCAAGCCTTTGAAATTGCGATCGCCGCTACTCTGCACACATTCTTGGAGCGGGTTAAGGTGCAAAATGAGGGCGTTTGCCTCCAATGTTTCTACAATGCGACGGCATTCATCGACCCCACAGCCATAGTTAAGCTGAACTGCGCCTAGGTTTGCCATCAAAAAAATATCAGGGGCAAACGACCGCACCGCAAAGGTTTTGCTAAGGTTGGGCTGCTCTAGGGCAATGCGCTGAGAGCCAACCCCCATGGGGATTTTGTAATGCTGGGCGGCTTTTGCAAGGCGGGTGTTGATGACCTTAGCTAAATCGGTGCCGCCCGTCATAGAAGAAATTAGTAGGGGCGCATGGAGCGTATGGCCTAAAAACTGAGTCTGGAGATTAATTTCGTCGTAGTCTAGCTCTGGCAAACAGGAATGCCTAAAACGATAGCGCTCTAGACCACTCGTGATAGTTTTGCACTGAACCGAGTCGTCCAGACAAATCCGAAGGTGATCGGCTTTGCGAGCCTGAATGTTTTCTTCAACATCATTGAAAGAGACTGTCACAGATTTTGTCCCAAGCGCATAAAGTGAAGCCCCTATAGTTGCTATAGGATTCACCTTGTAGTGTAGTCAGGGTTTTGGCTTTTGTGCATCCATTAAATACCCCCATCACAGATGCCTTGGCAGCAGCTTCCCAGGCTGACACGGCCTTATTTTGTACGCCAGGGCATAAGCGAGGTCAAAGCATTCCCCCTTCCGCACAGTGCTTGATGGGCGCACAAGTCTACCGTATAGACTTACCAGATTTACCAGGTTTTAATCTATTTGAGCCGGATGGGTTTGTAGCCGCGGCACAAGCACAAGCTGCCAAAACCTTTGGCGCAGACCAAACTTGGTTTCTGGTCAATGGCTCAACCGTTGGAGTCATAGCCTCTATTTTGGCAACTTGTGGGCCAGGTGACAAAATTATTTTGCCTCGGAATGTCCATACCTCCGCCATCTCTGGGCTAATTCTTTCAGGTGCCCATCCGGTTTTTATTTACCCTGAGTATGACCCTCAATGGGATTTAGCCCACTGTATTACGCCGCAGTCCGTTGCCCAAGCGCTAACGCAGTATCCCGAAGCCAAAGCTGTTTTGATGGTGTCGCCCACCTATCATGGCGTGACGGGAGATGTGGGGGCGATCGCCCAACTTACCCATCAGCACGGCACTCCTCTCATTGTGGATGAAGCCCACGGCGCTCATTTTGGGTTTCATCCTGACCTACCTCCATCGGCGTTGTCTTTGGGTGCAGACTTGGTAGTGCAGTCTACCCACAAAACGCTTTCTGCGCTTACTCAGGCATCTATGCTGCATCAGCGCGGCTGTATTGTGAATGCGGCACGGGTGGCAAGTGCGCTTCAGATGCTTCAGACTAGTAGCCCGAGCAATCTGCTGCTGGCTTCACTAGAAGGGGCTTGCCATCAGATGTTGACGGATGGGCGTGAACTTTTGGCGCAGACTTTAGCACTGGCTCATGAGGCTAGAGAAAGCATTGCATCCATCTCAGGGCTTAAAGTTCTACAGCATCCGCAGTACCCTACCCCAGGCTTTTGTAATCTCGACAGTACTCGCTTAACCGTGGATGTAAGTGCATTAGGGCTAGACGGGTTTACCGCCGATGAGATTTGTACAGAGCAATTTGGCATCATTGCAGAGCTGCCTACGCTTCGTCATTTGACCTTTCTGTTGAGCTTAGGCAATACGCCTAAAGATTTAGAGCGGTTATTTTATGCTCTAGCTCATTTAAGTCAGCACTCACCGTCTACCCAATCCTCTGCGTATCTTACTGCGGGGTTAAAAACAGAATCAACTCAACCTACCTGTCCTGCGCTATCGCCCCGCGACGCATATTTTGCCCCGCGCATTGCGATGCCGATCGCCCAAGCAATAGGCCACATTAGTGCAGAAACGTTATGCCCCTACCCGCCAGGTATTCCAATTACGTTGCCAGGGGAGGTCATTACCGGATCGGCGATCGCCTATCTTCTGCAAACCCTGTCCGCAGGGGGGCTAATTACAGGCTGTACCGATTCAACGCTGCAACGGATCCAGGTGGTCGACCAAAAACAGTGATTCAGTACATCTCACTCAACATAGGGTGAGCTTAAGGAGATAGCATACTTCAAGTGTGACGAACTGCTGCAACCCTGTCATGGGCGGTAACGTAGCGTCATAAAATGACAATGCCCAACCTTGTGCAGAACAATCCGCTTGAGCAGCATAACGACTGAAGCAATTCCTTTGTCTAAACGTAAGCTATGGCTAGCTGCCATTAAGCCGCCGATGTACAGCGTGGCAGTGGTGCCCATTTGGGTCGGCACAGCTATCGCCCAATCAACCCAAAATCACATCAGCGTCTGGATTGCCTCAACGTTTTTGCTTTCTGCCATCAGCATTGTGGCCTGGAGTAACGTCAGCAACGATGTCTACGATGCTGAAACCGGAATTGATCAAAATAAGCACCATTCCCTCGTCAACCTGACGGGCAATCGCCCTCTCATGTTTTGGATTGGCAATGGGCTACTGGCATTGGGCGTATTGGGCATCGTGGCGATCGCTTTCCTCCAGCAAGACTTCACGGTATTAGGCTTGGTGCTGCTGTGCTGCTTTTTGGGCTATCTCTACCAAGGGCCACCGTTTCGGCTGGGATATAAAGGCTTAGGCGAATTTCTATGCTTTTTTGCCTATGGACCGCTAGCACTCTCAGCGGTTTACTATAGCCAAACGAAAAGCTGGTCGATAACGGTTTTGTGCGCCTCGGTGTTTTTGGGCATCATTACCAGCATTATTTTATTTTGCTCCCACTTTCATCAGGTCGAAGACGATATTGCAGCAGGGAAGCGATCACCCATCGTTCGCCTCGGCACAAAGCGCGGTGCGGCGCTGCTGCCGTGGCTGTGTGGCGCGGCCTATGGTTCGGTCTTGCTATCTGTAATTTTAGGGTTCATGCCCGTAGGTTCTCTCCTCACCTTGGGCAGCCTACCGTTTGCCATTAAGCTATGTCGGTTTGTGGAGCAGCACCACGACCAGCCGCAGCGGGTGAACAGCTGCAAATTTATTGCCGTGGCGCTGCATTTCTGGAGTGGTCTGCTGCTGGGGCTTGGCTTTTTGCTGCTGTGAACTGCTATCGCTTGCGACTCAAGCCCTATGAGTGGGAATTTGAGCAGCCGCTTCAAACCCATCATGGGCTATGGAAAGTCCGGACAGGACTCCTTATTGGTCTTGAGCAAAAAGACGGTGTAACGGGCTGGGGAGAGATTGCGCCCATTCCTTGGTTTGGCACAGAGACATTGGAAGCGGCGATCGCCTTTTGCAAACGCCTTTCAGACCCGCTCACAGAAACAGACATTCTGTCGGTTCCTAACACCCTGCCAGCCTGTCAGTTCGGTTTCGGCAGCGCCTGGGAAGCTCTCTCTAAGCCGCCATCGGCTACAGACTATAAACCTTGTCAAATTAGCGCTCTACTGCCTGCGGGAGAGGCTGCACTATCGGCTTGGCCTGCGCTCTGGGCAAAAGGGCATCGTACTTTTAAGTGGAAGATTGGGGTTTTAGAGGTTCCACAAGAGCTGGAGCTATTCCAAACCCTAGCGACAGCATTACCCCCAGATGCAATACTACGCCTAGATGCAAACGGCGGGTTGACGTTAGAACAGGCACAGCAGTGGCTAGAAAACTGCGATCGCACCTCCCACATCACCATCGAATATCTAGAGCAGCCGCTCCCACCCGATCAGTTTGAAGCGATGGTACAGCTTACCCAAGCCTATAAAACCCCGCTTGCCCTAGATGAATCTGTGGCGACGGTAGCTCAGCTCAGGCATTGTCATGAGCGCGGTTGGCGTGGGGTGATGGTGGTTAAAGTGGCGATCGCCGGATATCCTCAAGCACTCAGAGATTTCCTTAGTACCCATAAAGTAAAAGTGGTCTTTTCTTCTGCTTTTGAAACTGAGGTAGGTCGCGCGGCAGCGTTAGCATTAGTCCAAGCCTTTAATGCTAGCGATAGAGCCATTGGCTTTGGGGTTAAACCTCTTCGCCCTAGGTAATTTAGGGTTGGGGCTGTTCCCAGCTGGGGATGTTGCCGAAAGGCTGAGGTCTTGCCTGTGCTGTAGTTAGTGCAGGTACTTTGGTTTGGGAATGGGTTTTCCAAAATGAGACCTCAGGGCAGTTTTAGTGCTGACTCCCACACAAGAAGATGGGATCCGACTTCAAAGCCGCTATCGAGAATTACAAGACAATCTCTTTTTGTTTTTGGATGACTCGACAATCCCAGCGACAGACAATACCATTGAACAGGGACTGCGTTGGAGTGTGATATTCCGCAAAGTGACCAATGGATTTCGATCAGATTGGGGCAGGGATCTCTTTGCCAATGTTCGTTCTGTTGTCAATACGGGTAAGCGACAAGGTTTGTCTGCTTTTGAGTCCATTCTTACTGCCTTAAATCCTCTGGAATCCCTATTCTCTCTAAGTGGAGTAATTACGTAAAAAGCTTAGGGAAATCAAATATTTGTCGATGGGATGCAAACTCAAATAAAGCCTTGACGGCACGAAAGGATTTGCAAAGGTGGTACCACTCTCGGATAAAGCGCTTAGCGTGTAACCAAATGTCCTCAATTGGATTTTGCTTAGAGTCATTGGGTGCAAACCTGATACAGGTGACGTTCCATTGTGATTCTTCAAGTCCTTGATTGATAGCGCTTAGATAGTCTCTAAACGCTCCTGAGCGATGGTAGCTTGCCCCATCCCAGAGTAAGGCAATCCGGCGATTGGGATGCTGCTTGAGCAGATAGTCCACAAGAGCAATCGTGCTTTGAGAGTTTCCTTTGTCATAGGCTTGGATTAGGCATTCCTGGGTGTGAAGATTGACCGTCCCATAGTAGGTTTGTCTCTCTCGCTCATTCAGAATTGGGACTTCAATGCGCTCTGATGTCTTCCCCCAGATGTAGCCACATAGATCGCCCCATAACAAATGACATTCATCTTGGAAGAAGACCACTAATTCACCAGACTCGATTTCAGTGCGATGCGTGTTTAACCAGTCCGTGATCTCCTCTTTTTTTTTGAACCAGTCCGGGATCTGTCTTGGGATTGCGCTTTTGAGTCTTCTTCCGTAACTACTCAGTAAGGAATTACGGTGTATCGAATTGGCGTAGCATGTTCCTATGAGAAGATCTTTTTTGACATAGAAACTATAACGGTTTTGTAACTGCTGCCTTATTAGAGAGGCTCCATCATTGACCAATC
>JBGSVR010000598.1:0-3170 GCA_041752855.1 Thermosynechococcaceae cyanobacterium | reverse complement strand
ATGGATTACGCCTCAGACTGCGCTTACAGTGGCAGCGCTAGGGGGAGCCAAAGGAGTCAATTTAGGCCATCAATCTGGCACTTTAGAAGTAGGAAAAGCAGCAGATCTGGTTCTCTACGACTTAAACGACCCTTCCATGCTGCCCCAGAACGATCCGGCTAGCCTCTTGGTCTTAGGCAGACCCGCAAATGTTGTAGAACGAGTGTGGGTCAACGGCAAGCCTGTGGTCGAGCAGGGTAAGGTGCTGACGGTGGATGTGGAGGAGCTGAACCAGGAGCTAAAGGCGCGCGGACAGGGAAAAGGGCGATCGCAGGTCAAAACTCTCCACCAAATTGAACCCCATTACCGAAGCGTAATGTTAGAGGGGTAGGCTCAGCAAGTGCAGCAGGCAAAAAGCAAAGCCCCTCGTTATTGAGGGGCTTTGCTTTTGGGTGGGGGTTGTCGTCTGGGATGGTGGGTGGTGTTGCAGGCTTTGTGGGGTCGTAATATTGGGGGTGTCTTCCCCCAAGCCCCCCGCTGAGGGACGGCTGCGTCCCCCAGACCCCCTCCAGATTGGTGGATGGAAAGGGCTGGCTTTGGGTTGGTTTCTGAGAAGAATTCTTTAGATCTTGTTCGAAAAATTATCCCAGAAACAGCTTGTAGGCTGGGTTTTGGCTTTCGTCCCAGTGTTGGTAGCCTAGGGTTTCTAGGAAGGCTTTGAGTTCTGGCATTTCGTTGGGGGGCACCTGCATCCCTACGACGATGCGGCCGTAGTCTGCGCCGTGGTTGCGATAGTGAAATAGGCTGATGTTCCAGTTGGGACTCATGGAGCTTAAAAATTTGGTGAGGGCACCGGGGCGCTCGGGGAATTCAAACCGATATAGGAGTTCGTGGTGGGCGAGGGGCGATCGCCCTCCGACCATATGCCGCAGATGTAGTTTTGCGAGTTCGTTGTCGGTGAGGTCTATGGTTGTGAAGCCTTGAGCTTCAAAGGTTTTGGCAATTTTAGTGGCGTCATCTCGGTTAAGAACCTGTAGCCCTACAAAGATGTGGGCTTCATGCTCTCCAGCGATGCGGTAGTTAAACTCAGTGAGGTTGTGGGTACTGATGCATTCACAAAATTTACGAAAGCTACCTCGCGCTTCTGGAATGGTGACGGCAAAAATGGCTTCTCTGCGCTCTCCGACTTCGGCGCGTTCTGCGACAAACCGCAGGCGATTGAAGTTCATATTGGCACCACAGGCCACTGCAATGAGGGTTTCGCCTTGGATCTGCTCTCGCTCAACGTAGAGTTTGGCGGCGGCGATCGCCAATGCTCCCGCAGGCTCTAAAATCGACCGCGTATCTTCGAATACGTCCTTAATGGCAGCACAGATATCGTCTGTGCTCACTAAGATCATTTCGTCTACGTATTCTTGACAGAGCCGAAAGGTTTCTTCGCCCACTTCACGGACTGCCACGCCATCGGCAAATAAGCCGACTTGGGGCAACCGAACGCGGTGGCCTGCGGCTAAGGATTGGGTCATGGCATCGGCGTCCATCGGCTCTACGCCAATAATCTTAATTTCGGGACGCAGGCGTTTTACATAGGCCGCAATGCCAGAGATAAGCCCACCGCCGCCAATGGCTACAAAAATAGCGTGGATGGGCTGCTGATACTGGCGCAAAATTTCCATGCCGATGGTTCCCTGCCCTGCAATGACGTCTGGGTCATCAAAGGGATGGACAAAGGTAAGTCCTTTATCGGCCTCAAGCTGACGGGCGTAGGTGCAGGCATCGTCATAGGTATCGCCCTGCAAAATGACGGTTGCGCCTAATGCCTTAACGGCCTCAATTTTGACTTGAGGAGTGGTTACGGGCATGACAATCATGGCGGTTGTGCCCAAACGCTTTGCGCCGAGGGCAACGCCTTGGGCATGGTTCCCTGCTGAGGCTGCAATGACGCCTTTTGCCAAGACCCCTGGGGAAAGCTGCGCCATTTTGTTATAGGCACCCCGCAGCTTAAACGAAAAAACCGACTGCATGTCTTCGCGCTTAAGGAGCAGTCGATTGCCGAGACGGGCAGACAGCCGAGGCGCTTCTTCTAGGGGCGTTTCTTGGGCAACGTCATAGACCTTAGCAGTCAAAATCCGTCTGAGGTAGTCTTGGGGCATGGGAAGAGGAGCCGCAGAAAATAGTAATGGGGTTCAGTGGACGCATCAACCAGGGCTGCATCGGCACCGAAACATCTCTAGCTTAGCTTTGATGAGGGGCGGCTCCTAGGAGTCCATGAAGATTGACGACGTTTCCAACTACGGCGATCGCAGGGGCATCAAAACCCGTTTCTTCAATCTGCTGCAAAATGGTGGCAAACGTACCCACTAATTCGGTTTGATTTGGGCAGGTGCCCCACTGAATGAGGGCGATAGGGGTTTCTGGCGATTTGCCGCCTGCCTGGAGCGCAGGCAAAATATGAGCGAGGTTATGAATGCCCATGTAAATGACGATGGTGTCAGAGCTTTGGGCGATCGCCGCCCAATTCACTTGGGGCTGATATTTGCCTGCATGTTCGTGCCCTGTCACAAAGGTGACAGAAGAGCCGTAGTTGCGATGGGTAATAGGAATACCTGCATAGGCAGGTGCCGCAACGCCTGCGGTGATACCCGGCACAATTTCTACCGAAATTCCGGCTTGGATTAGATCCATCATTTCTTCGCCGCCGCGACCAAACACAAAGGGGTCGCCACCTTTAAGGCGCACCACTACCGCGTGTTCTTGGGCTTTCGCAATCAGCAGTGCCGTGATTTCAGTCTGCATGAGGGAGTGCTGACCCCGTCGCTTTCCAGCATGAATCTGTTCGGCGTTGGGGTTCATCATTGCCAAAATGGCGGGGCTAATGAGGGCATCGTGAATCACGCAGTCTGCATGTTCGAGCAAAGCCTTGCCCTTTACCGTCATCAGACCCGGATCCCCTGGCCCTGCCCCCACGAGATAGACTTTACCTGTGGTAGAACACGCTTGATTGGTTTCAGTCTTTAAACCTCTTGCACGAATATGACCCTCACCCCCAGCCCCTCTCCCAGAACGGGCGAGGGGAGCCGGAATTAGCCCTTCTCCCTTGGTGGAAGAAGGGTTGGGATGAGGGGGTTGAGATTGATGCAAGAGGTCTTTTGTCATTTTGATTAATGAAGAACTCACGGCTGCGCCGCAGA
>JBGSVR010000597.1:0-3628 GCA_041752855.1 Thermosynechococcaceae cyanobacterium | reverse complement strand
CTCTCGCAAGGCAGCGTTAGGCAAATGGATTGCGCTTTTGCTGGCGGCTTCGATTGGCATCGCCTTTGAGTCTGATTTATTTGTGGGCGTGGTAGAGTCCGCCACGCAGGGGTTGGGCTTAACGCCGCTATTTACAGGGGTTATTTTGCTACCGCTAATCAGCGACGTGGCAGGGTATGTCACCATTACCCGTCTCGCGCTCAAAGACGAAATGGATTTGGCGGTATCTACCGTAACAGGAGACAGCCTTCTCATTACGCTATTTATTGCCCCTGTGCTGGTTTTTGTAGGGGAGCTATGGGGACAGCCCATTGATCTGAATTTTAACCCGTTTGAAGTAGTGGCCTTGGCGATCGCCGTGACGGTCACAAACCTCGTTAGCTTTGGCGGTCGCTCCAATTGGCTCGATGGTGCGCTGCTGTTGGCAACCTACCTGCTATTGGGGGTTTCGTTTTACTACCATCCCGCTTAGCGTGGGTAGTGCCCCCAGAGAATGAAATGGCGATCGCCCACAGGCTTCACCTGCAAATCGTTCAGGTGGGCTTGCTGAACCTGCCTCTGAACTTCATCCAGGGTATAAGCTGCTAAAAGCGAATTATAAAAATCACGACGCAAAATGTCGGGTTCGTTGGCAGCGTATTGATCGACGAGCTGGGCAGCCGTTTGGGCGCAGTCAGGACGCATTAAGTCCATGATAAAAATTGCGGTATTGGGCTTAGCCCACCGATGGACAGACTGCCACAACACCATTGGGTTTGCGAGGTGGTGCAGCAAGCTGTTTGAGAAGATGAGATCGTAATGTGCGCGAGGTGCATCTCCATCGGGCAAATAGGCCTGATGGAGGGTAATTTGTGCGGTTAAGTGCGCTTGCTCAATGGCTTCATAGCCGAAGCACAGCATAGCGGGGGAACCATCTAGACCATCGACGCTCCAGTTTGGCAATGCACGAGCGAGGCGAAGGGTCACGTCGCCAGAGCCACAGCCGAGGTCTAAAACTGCACCTGTCTGGGGCAAATTTGGGAGGGAATGTTTCAGCAGCTCAATACAGCGAGCATGGGGTTCAGCAAAGTCTGCTTCGGCATAGGCACGCGCTTGCTCAACCTCATTCATTAACTCTGGTTCTGGGATGCGCTCCATAAAAATGATGCAGTTAATCTAAACGTCTGCTTCAGCATTCTACCGATGTGGACAAAGCAGCGCCGTCGATTAGACCTCTTGCACGAATATGACCCTCTCCCCCAGCCCCTCTCCCAGAACGGGCGAGGGGAGCCAGAATTAGCCCTTCTTCCACCAGGGGCGAAGGGTAAAGCCTTTGGCTATAAGAAAGGGATGAGGGGGCTAGGATTGATGAAAGAGGTCTATTCTACAAACTTAATGCGACCATAGATGAGCATCTGACTAACAGTTGAGAAAAATTGAATGACAGGGGCAGCACTTAATAGTCTTCTTACCTTTCTTGGCATGGGAGCGCTATTTCTATCGGGTTACGCGATTCTTAGATTCCACCAGAGTTTTAGGGCCTCCATCACCGCTGCCCCTCGCCTCATGCCACCCAACCCCTCGCCGCCCCATCTCCCGACGATCGCTGTCGTCATTCCGGCCTATAACGAAGCCATTAATCTGCGAGACTGCGTTGAATCGGTTCTTAAGAGCGAGCTGCCCAACCCACAGCATCTTCAGGTCTGGATTGCCGATGATGAATCGACGGATGGAACTAGGGCGATCGCCCAAGATCTCGTCGCCCAAGACCCTCGCGTTCATTTAGTGGCAGTACCCCCTCGACCGACGGCAGAAGTATGGCGTGGTAAAAATTGGGCTTGCGCTCAGGCCGTTGAGCAAGCCAAAGGGGAGTATCTGCTGTTTATTGATGCCGACGTAAGGTTAGAACCAGGGGCGATCGCCGCTGCCATTACCGAAGCTCAAGTCACTAACGCCGACCTCATTAGCGGTCTGCCTGAAATTGTGTGTGGCTGTTTAGCGGAGTGGCTCGTTCAGCCCATCATTGTGCGGATACTGATCGCAGGGTTTAATTTTGGAGCCGTGAACGATCCGGCGCAGCCCAGTACGGCCTTTGCCATGGGTCCCTTTATGCTGTTTCGCCGTGCGGCCTATGACCACATTGGCGGACATCGCGCTGTTGCCGATGATTTGGTCGAAGACGTTGCGCTGGCTCGTCAAATTAAGGCTTTTGGGCTAAAGATGCGTCTCATGCTGGGCTTGGGGCTAGTAAAAGTCAGAATGTACCAGAATCTCGCGGCCCTCTGGGAAGGCTGGACGAAGAATCTCCACATGGGCGCACAGCGCAAAGTCTCGACAACGCTGATGATTGCGGTCATTGCGGTGCTTGTCTTAGTGGTACCTTGGCTCGGCATCTTGCTGAGCGGTGCTGCTGTTCTCAGCGTAGGTTTACCAGAGGGTGCGCTATTTCTGCTCCCCTTGGCTTTCGCCTTGGCCTTACTGCTGTGGGAATCGACGGTGTGGCGGCAGCAGGCAGTGTTGATAGCGCTGCCCGTGCGCTACTGGAGTTTGAGCTGGCTGGGGGGGCTGCTCGTCGCGGCGATCGCCATTGCCTCTATCATCAAAACAGAAACGGGCTGGGGCTGGACCTGGCGCGGACGATCGCTGGCACTGCCCAATGCAAAAACAACGCCTTCCGCTTAAGCCTTACAACGCCGCCTATTTAGAGCAGGGGACGGATGGCGGCATCCCCATTGTGTTTCTCCACGGTTTTTTAGGCGACGGCAGCAACTGGCTACCTGTGATGGAGCATCTGCCCAATCACCGCTGCATTGCCCTAGATTTGCTGGGTTTTAGCGAGTCTGCAAAGCCGGATCTGCGCTACAACGTTTGGCACCAGGTTGAGTTTGTACAGCAGTGTCTTGCGGCACTTGAGCTTAAGAAGTTCTATCTGGTAGGGCATTCTTACGGGGGGTGGACTGCTGCCGCCTATGCGATCGCCTGCACAACAGGCAAACTGGGTCTGCCAGAGCGAGAGATGCCGCCGCCCCTAAATGCACTGGCAGGGCTGGCACTCGTTGCCCCCGCTGGAATCCGAGACGATCAGTTTGTGGGTCGCTATAACCATTTAAGGCCGCTGCTGTGGGAAAGTCCTTGGGTGGATTTAGGGCTAAAGGCGATCGCCCCTGTCAGCCGATGGCTAGGGCAGCAACAGCCTTTTGAAGAAATTATGCGGGTACGTCAGGCATTGCTAGCGCAGCCTGTGGCAAAGTCATTTCTGCGCGATCGCCTCCGTGCTGACGATGCGGTTGATACGGTTGAGCAAGACCTCAATCACATCCAGATTCCAACGCTGGTGATTGCGGCGGCAAAGGATGACACGATTCCACTCTGGCACTGTCAAACCTATGCGTCAGGGATTTCCCAGGCTCAGATGCATGTATTTCCAGAGGCAGATCATGGGCTGCTGCAAACCGAGGGAGCGGCGATCGCTGAGATCTTGCTTAGGCGTGTAATACGTTAGCGCGCTGCAATAGTCATTTTGTTGGTCATTTTGTTTTGCAGGTGTAATTCTAAAAAACCATTTGGTTGTGCGTCAGATTATTGTGGAAAAAGTTATCAGGTCATTCCAAGTCCAAGGATGAGTTGCTAAGCCTGCGCGTTGAGCGGC
>JBGSVR010000596.1:0-1663 GCA_041752855.1 Thermosynechococcaceae cyanobacterium | reverse complement strand
GGCGGATGCTTGGTTTGAATATCCCGTAATTGTGCAGCCGCACCACACAGACTATGCAGGGGTGGTTTGGCACGGCACCTATCTCGCCTGGATGGAGGAAGCTCGCGTTGCGGCGTTAAGGTCGGTTGGCGTTGAGTTTGCCGATCTGGTGGCGATGGGCTGTGATTTGCCCGTGGTTGATCTGCACCTCGCCTATCGACAGGCGGTGAAAATGGGACAGCATGTCTGTGTGCGATCGCGCCTAGAACCAATGACAGGGATACGGCTGATTTGGACTCAAAATGTCTGTGCGCTGGATACCGACCTTTGCTATGTGACAGGTCGCGTTGTGAATGTGCCGATTGACCGCCATAAGCGCAAAATTTTGCGAAAGCTGCCGCCTGTGTTAGAAACGGCGATCGCCCATCTGACCCATACCGCCACAACAGGCTAAGACTGCTTTAAACCAATCTCAACCCCAAAGGCCGTGGGCTGGGCATTATCAATGGGCACCACATCAATCTGATACAGCCCTGGCTCTGAAACTAAAGCTTGCCAGTTCAAAACATTTTGAGCGCTGTTGAGGGGCTGTCCCGCAGGATCTCGGATGGTTAAAGTGACCGCCTGATTATCCGTCACGGCAGCGGAAAGCACCTGACCTGCGATCGCCATTACCGTATAGCGCTGAATCTGAGCGGGAGCCAATTGCCCCGTCAAACGCTGAATCGAATCTTCGGGCGTAAATGTGAGAGCGGCTGTTTCAATCGTAGGAGCAACCGATGTGGGAGCGGGGGATGGACTGGCAGACGCCGAGGGTGTAGAAGTGGGCGATAGAATCGCTGCGGCTGGGTTAGAGAGCGCTAGCATGAGCTGAAATGCCTGAGACTGAGTGGCTGAAGAATTTTGTACCTGGATAGCGTAGGTATCGGTTTGCGAGAGGGTGCCCCGCCAAGTTGCGGTTCTTTGGCTATTGCGCCCGACAGGCGTTAAGTCTGATTTTAAAAGGCTAAATGTGGCGCTTTCTCCTGTGAGGGTGGCAGACAGCTTTTCGTCCATGCCGCCGTCAAAGCGGTAGGTTTTAACTTCGTTGGGCTGAAGGGTTTCTTCGACGGTTACAGATTGCCCTGGCGCTAAATCTAGGGTTTTACTGTAGCGAATGGTGGTAGTTGGAGAAGGTTGTGGCGATCGCGTTTGTGCGGGGAATGAGGATACCTTCGTAGGCGGCTGTTTTGCCCAAGGGCGCAGCATCAAAAACTGCATCAGCAGCCAGCCAGCCCCTGCCGAAACTAGAGCGGTCAAAAGTCCTGCCGCAACCAACATCACCGTCTTAGCACCGCTGCGCTTTGGCGTAGAAGCAAGTGACTGGGGGGCACGATAGACGGCTGAAATGACGGTTTTTTTCGATTTCAGGCGCTCTTTGGGCGATCGCGGCAAAGGCTCTACCACAATCGTCCGTACCTGTGAGGTTTTGGGTGAGTCTGCGGACGAGGCAAGGGCTGAAGGTGTAGACCCTGTAGATGTAAAAGGCACCGATTGGAGTGCCTGAAGAACGGCATCGGCAGTGGGATGGCGATCGCTGGGCTTATGCGCCAGCATCTTATCCAAAACATCTGCTAAACCATCGTTGACGGACGTGTGATGCCTCCAGTGCCAGACTGCGGCTGCATCGTCAAAAAGCTGAGCG